>JAITBC010000187.1 GCA_031283785.1 Tannerella sp.
TTGAACGGGGGACTGAATACCGTTACCGGATATTTTCGAAAGCGGCAATGCCCGAACAGTTGATGTACGGTCATGTCGCTTCATCGGACGTATATAGCCGAAGTCCGCTGCGTTTCACTACTTTGGATGCACGGAAGTCCGAAATATCGTTTCTGGTGCTTAACGACATACACGGCAAAACGGAGAACCTGAACGCCCTTAGCAGCAACGTAAAATACGGCAAAACGGATTTGACGTTCTTCAACGGCGATATGGCTGATCACATGAACGATGAACAGCAGTTCCTGTCCGCTTTCCTGGACGAATCCGTAAAACAGTTCGCTGCCGAAGTCCCCGTGTTTTATGCACGCGGCAATCACGAAACGCGGGGATTTTTCAGCCGGCATTTTCCCGAATATTTTCCGACCGTCAACGGGAAATTATACTACGCTTTCCGGCACGGGCCGGTTCATTTCACTGTTCTGGATTCCGGCGAAGACAAACCGGATTCCGATATCGAATATTACGGGCTGGCGCAGTTTGACGCTTACCGCTCCGAACAGCAGGAATGGCTGAAAAAGGAATTGCAAAGCGAATCTTTCCGCACGGCTCCGTATAAGGTGGTAATCGTGCATATCCCGCCGGTAAATTCGGACTGGCACGGCACGCTCGAAGTGCGGAAAAAATTTCTCCCCTTACTGAACAGCGCCGGCGTTACCGTTATGTTCTGCGGACACACGCATCGCTATCAATATATTGAACCCGACGCCGGATTGCACGACTTCCCCATCCTGATCAATGCTCCCGACACTTCGCTCGAAGTCGATGCGACCCCAACCGGAATGTCGGTCAAACGGAAAGATACATCAGGCAAAGAATTGAATGTATTTACATATCATCCCGCAAATAAATAACTCATGTTACGCAAGCGTATAATTTTTGATATTTTCAAGTTCATATCAGGCATTTTTTAAAGCCCTGAAATAAATTTGGGATTTCAAGGCAACATGATTCAATCTATGAATAAATTTGAATCGTTCCGATTTAATGTAAGCCAACAAGAGGCAAACAAATGATTGGTTTGCACGGTCACCGTTCTTGTCGGCGACTTTGCCAAAGATGCGTTATTTCTCCCGTCGAACCGTCCCTGTTTGTAAAGACGTATTTGCATAAAAGTACCTCTTTTACATTTAAACATTTGTCGTGCAACTCCATCTTTCCAATACTTGCCGGCTTTTACCAAATTCTCCTGACCACGAAGTCCATAACATTTACAATTTTCATTAGGACAAAAATAATCATTAATCTCTACCATCGTTTTTACTGCAAAGGCAATATAAAAATATCAATTGGGATAGGACATCGCCGAAAATACCATAAATATGGTATTTTATTTATAATCAGCCACCTTTACCTTTACACGGCATTATCAATATGAAATCATTATGAATAGATTATTTTTTAACGGAATTTTCAGAAAGGTTGCATGGAGTTTCATAGTTATTTTCCTTTTAATGAATGGTATGACAACAGTGTCAGCACAGCAAATAATAGGGAAAGTAACAGACAATCGTACGAATGAATCGATAATTGGGGCATCTGTAGTTATCAAAGGAGGACAAAATGAATCTGGCACGTTAACGGATTTAGACGGTAATTTTAACATCAATGTATCCTCATTGCCTGTCACGATAGTAATCCGTTATATCGGATATACACCACAAGAAATAGATGTCTACGAGGTTTCTTCTTCACTGATTATATTATTGACAGAAAACGTCAATCTGTTGAACGAAGTAGTAGTGGTTGGTTACGGCACGCAACGCAAGTCGGATGTTACAGGTTCTATTGCCACAATCAAACAGGATGCAATCCACGATGTCAAAGCTATCAGTATCGATCAGAAACTCATCGGACAAACTGCCGGTGTACAAATCCAACAAATATCAGGTATTCCTGGAGGTGGTACTTCGGTTAAGATAAGAGGAAACGGTTCGTTGGGTGCAGGTAATGAGCCATTGTATGTAGTGGATGGAATACCCTATTCTGCTGAGATGAATCAATCAACCAAACCACCCGTATCGTCTCCGACAAACCGTTGCGGGGACAATTTTCCGATTATTCGGTTTTCCGACGTTTTATTGTCGTATGCCGAATCACTGAACGAACAGGGACAGACAGATGTCGCAGTTCTTTATGTGACACAAGTACGTGCCCGCGCGGGATTGCCTGCTTTGCCAAGTTATGAACAAAAACAACTTCGTCAGTTAATTGAAAACGAGCGTCAAGTGGAGTTTTGTTTTGAGAACCACCGCTGGTATGATTTGAAACGGACGGGACGAGCCTTGGATGTGCTGAAAGAACATGGTATACGGGAAAAGCAAAGAAAATCGTTCATTTACGAAACAGCATTCCAAATGGACTCCTGTAAATTACTTGCACCGATACCTGCCGAACAGATATTAATCAATGGAATAGAACAAAATCCGAAATATTGAATAACTTTGTGAAAAAATAATCGATGAACTCGAAAATTGTAAAATATTTGGCATTAAGCCCTGTCATTATCGGCAGTCTGTCTTGCAATCGACAGCCACTGACCCAACGACCGAATATTATCTTTATCCTGACAGACGACCAACGTTGGGATGCGTTAGGTTATGCGGGCAACAAAGACATCCATACTCCGGCAATTGACAAATTGGCGCAGGAAGGTATTTATTTTAGAAATGCCTTTGTTACCACGCCTATCAGTGCAGCAAGCAGGGCGTCTATCCTGACGGGTCTGTATGAACGCACTCATGGATATACCTTTGAAACGGGAAATCTGCCCGACGAATATATGAATTTGTCTTATCCCGTTCTGTTGCGAAAAAATGGATACAAAACAGCCTTTTACGGAAAACTCGGTGTCAATTACGAACATGCCGAATCCCTGTTTGACAATGCGGAAATATATGACCGAAGCGGAAGAACCGGCTATTATTCCAAAACTGTTAACGGTGACACGGTGCATCTGACGCCTTACACGGGTTATTTGGCGCGAAATTTCATTTCCAACGCTTCAAGCGGGCAGCCATTCTGCCTTTCCATCAGTTTCAGTGCTCCTCATGCGCATGACCCTGCCCCCGAACAATATTTCTGGGGGGAAGAAGTCGACTTGTTGTACAGAGATATTATCATTGCTCCGCCAAAACTTGGTGAGGATAAATTTTTTGAATCGTTACCGGAAGAAGTGCGTAAAGGTTTCAATCGAGTGCGTTGGGGCTGGCGGTATGACACGCCTGAAAAATACCAGCACAGTTTGAAAGGATATTACAGAATGATTAGCGAAGTGGACAACGAAATCGCAAAAATACGTGAATCACTGGAAGAAAAAGGCATCGCTGAGAATACCATTATTATTTTTATGGGCGATAACGGTTTTTTTCTTGGAGAGCGGCAGTTGGCGGGGAAATGGCTGATGTATGACAATTCATTGCGGGTTCCCATGCTGATATATGACCCGAGAAACAAACGCCATAAAGATATTTTCGAACCGGTATTGAACATTGACATTGCCCCTACCATACTGGATTTGGCAGACGTTATATGCCCCGATATTTATCAAGGGAAAAGTCTTCGTGGATATTATACCTCGGATAAAGTCGCACCTGAACGGGAAACTATTCTTTTTGAACATTTGTGGAAATTGCCGCAAATACCATCCAGTGAAGGTGTCAGAACGGAAAAATGGAAATATTTCAGATACCGGTTTATTGATGCGCCGGAAGAACTGTATGATTTGGAAAATGACCCGATGGAAACCGTCAATCTTGCCTTGGATACGACTTATCAGAATATTCTTTTCACACTGCGTAAGGAATGTGACCGCCAGATACAACAATATCAGGATGCACGCATCATTGATCCGGGATCACTAAGTGATGCCAAATAATTAGTCAGTCCTAACCCACATTGCAGCTCATCAGATTATAAAATGCTGTAAACAGGCCAGGTCCATTTTTTCAAATTCCGATTTGTGCACTGTAAATTTCCCGAGGCGCACCTGTAATTTTTCCGAAACCACCAATTTTTTTGATTGCGGATTTTAGGTCTATGATAACGCAATTTATAACCGAGTATAGTATAACAAATTATTTGATTGCGGATTTTAGGTAAAATAAAAATTAAACGTAACCGGCTTGATGATTGATTTCGGCGGAGAGATGCGGCAGGCCTATTCCTCCTCGTACTTTTCTCCGGGGTCGAGGACGGAGTCGGCTTCGGGGTCATCCGTCCCCATTGCATTGAGGGCGGCGAAGTCGATATTGGGGCGGATGTTCTTTGCCGGCTTGGTGAAGCGCGTATGTGCGCTGACGTTATCCGTGAAATAGCCTGCCATTTTAAGGAATATTGCGCCTGTATGCGGATGATTCGGCGGCAGGACGCCTCCGGCGTAATCCACACGGTGGCCGGCGGCAGCGGTAGCGTCACAGGTGAAGGTATATTCCGAAGGTTCGAAAAAACGGCCGTTTTTGTCGATGAACCACTGGTTGTCCCACGTGCCGTAACGGGTTATGTGGCCTGTGGAGACCGAGAAGTTTTCGAGGAAATGATGCGCTCCGGTATACCACCTGACTGTAGGCGCGACGCCGTTATTATCTTCCGGGTCCAGTTCTATACGTCGCCATTCGGCGATAAAAATCCACTCTGTGCCATTGTGAAACCACGTTTTGTAGAGCGAAGAGTTGGGGAATTTGTCGGGCTGAGGGTGGGGGCGTACGCGGGTCAACATCTTGTAGGTAACGCCGGCCTGCCAGACATATTTCATGTAACTTTGCCCGCCGGAGCCTTCGCCGCCGAATTTCGTGTAGGTGATAGTCGGGCGGTAAGCCGGCTGGTTGTTTACGCGCACCAGTCTGGGGGCATATTTGCCCATTAAGGCGGGATTATCCGTGCTGTAAGCCGACCAGACGGAGAAGAGCACCCGTCGCTCGGTGGCCGAGTTGACCTGTATTCCGGCATATCCTTCGCCGAAGCCATTGCACATGAAGTAGGAGCCGAGTACGTCCTGTCCTGCGGGGACGTATATTTCGCTGTAAAAATATTCCATGTCGCCGGCAGGTTTGTCAGGCCGGATGTGTACCGACGGGCCGCGCCGTCCGAAATGCTGGTTTGAGAGGGGAACGAAGTTCAGCCCTGCGCCGTCCGCGCCGTCCGCGCCGTCCGCGCTGTGGGTTGCTTCTCCGCGAACCCGCAGGCTGGGGAAGCGGAAATAGTAAGAGCCGTTCCTTGTCCCTTTTGCCTGGAGGTCGATGCGGACCATGTTACCGGCGTGACCGGGCGCTACTTCGGGAAGGAGGAGGCGGTCGAGGATAATCGTGTCTGTGGGGTTTGTCTTTTTGTAGAGGTAGTCGTGATCGTACGTTTTTCCGTCGGCATGGGCCAGGAGGTCGTTCACGTACACTTTCACATTCAGGATATTCCCCATCGAGCTTCCGGCGCAGCCCACCAGAGCGAGTTGCAGATATCCGTGGCGGTGGACATTGAAATAGATGCTGTAACAGCCATCGGTGCCTGTCCAGTTGTGCGTGCCGTTGTCGGCGTTGAGGGAAAGGCCTGTTCCCGTGGTGTAGGCATTCGAGAAGACGGGGATCGTGTGAAAGTCTGTCCAGTCTTCGTCTTTGATATTGAGCGATGTGTCGTTATTTCTTTCTTCGGCGGCGTAACAACATGCGAATATGCACAAAAAAACGCAAGCGCGCGCCGCTTTCCGGCAACATTTTGCAATATGCCGGCCGTATCCGGTCAAATCTTCAAAACTGAAATTCTTCTTTATCATAAAATAAAACATATATAAGTTGACATTTGTCTTTTTACGCGAATTACGCGAAGGATATTTTCCCCTTTCGCCTTTTCCGGCCGGCAATATGACGAAGATACACTCCGAACGAAATAACAGGCTGCAAAGTTACACCTTTTCATGTTCTTATATGTATTTCAGGTTTTTTCTTAATATCCAAGTCATTAATTATCTGATTGACGGTTTTCTCGACGACAGGTTTGTTACTGTTTTTCTTCATGTTTATTGCTTTACGTTCTTTTTCTGCCTGATAGTATTGCTGTGCATTGATGAACCCGGCTTTCAGACAAAGTATGTGAATGTTTATATTTCTGTTTTCCGGCAGCGACTGAAGTCGTTGAAGTTCTGCAATTCGCCACAGGTTTAGAAATTGATTGAAGTTTCTCCTGTATTTATGTTTAGTAAATGAAGAAATTGCATTACGACTTACTTTTAACTGCTTTTCGAGGTCTGAAATTTTATAGTTCGCATTCAGATAAGGTTTGTTTTTTTGAAAGAACCTGTCCAGTTCATCAATGATTAAAATATCCGAGTATTTTTTACTCCCGGCGTCATGAGAGGATTGATTATCGTCACTGAAAATGTAATATACGAAAAGACCTGATGCGGATATAACTAACAATACAGCGGAAATTAACTTATAGGGAAAAATGAATATAGCTGCCAGCGACGAAACGGATATCGCAGCCGTCAGGATAACTATGATTAATTTGTATCTGTTATTCATCCGTGCAAAATTATTGCTGCAAAGTTACATAATCAGTTGCAAATAAACAACTGTAAGCGCTGCAAATTTACAATTATATTTTGAGGCGCCGGAGAGAAATATCCGTCCGTACTCCTGAAAACTTTCGGGTCTTCATCCGCAACTCTCGCAGAACACCCGGGATCAATAGCGCCTCAAAAAAAGATTTAACCCAAAAAAAATAATTCGGCCGGCGATTTTTTGTATTTTTACAAAAACACTGTAACTTTGCAAATCGGACTTTGTAAAATGTTAATAAATTATAAGAAGAGTTATGAAAAAAAAGAGAGTTTACACATTCGGGAATGGTGAAGCCGAAGGCAGGGCAGACATGAGAAATCTGCTTGGAGGAAAAGGAGCAAATCTGGCGGAGATGAATCTTATCGGCGTGCCTGTACCTCCGGGTTTTACGATTACTACGGATGTGTGTAATGAGTATTATGAAAAAGGAAAAGATGCGGTAATTGACCTTTTGAAAGATGACGTGAGAAATGCACTGTCGAATGTAGAGAAGCTTATGAACTCAACATTCGGCGATATTCAAAATCCTTTGCTCGTTTCCGTTCGTTCCGGAGCTCGCGCCTCCATGCCGGGTATGATGGATACGATATTGAATCTCGGGCTGAATGACAGAGTGGTGGAAGGACTTGTAAGTAAAACGTGCAACCCGCGTTTTGTATGGGATTCATACCGTCGTTTTGTACAGATGTACGGCGATGTTGTGCTCGGGATGAAGCCGTTTAACAAGAATGAAGAAGACCCGTTTGAAGTAATCATTGACGACGTTAAGAAAGCTAAAGGCGTTAGGCTGGATACGGAACTCGGGGTAGAAGATCTTAAGACGTTAGTGACGCGTTTCAAGAACGCGGTAAAAAATCAGACCGGCAAAGATTTCCCCGACGATGTGTATGAGCAGTTGTGGGGCGCTATATGTGCCGTGTTTGATAGCTGGATGAACGAGCGTGCGATCCTTTACCGTAAGATGGAAGGGATACCTGCCGAATGGGGTACGGCGGTGAACGTGCAGGCTATGGTGTTCGGCAATATGGGCGATACTTCGGCTACGGGCGTGGCTTTCAGCCGCGACGCCGCGACGGGCGAGGATTTATTTGTCGGCGAATATCTTATTAATGCACAGGGTGAAGATGTCGTGGCCGGAATACGCACGCCGCAACAAATCACAAAAGTCGGTTCCGAACGTTGGGCAAAACTTGCCGGTATACCGGAAGAGGAACGCCGTACGAAATACCCCTCTATGGAAGAAGCAATGCCGGAAATTTATAAACAGCTGTATGACCTGCAGGAAAAACTCGAACATCATTACAGGGATATGCAGGATATGGAGTTTACCGTACAGGAAGGCAAATTGTGGTTCCTTCAGACACGTAACGGTAAACGCACCGGCGCTGCTATGGTTAAGATCGCGATGGACCTGCTGCGTCAGGGGATGATTGATGAAAAAACGGCAATAAAGCGTGTAGAACCGAATAAGTTGGACGAACTCCTGCATCCGATATTTGATAAGAAAGCGCTTAAAGAGGCACGTGTGTTGACGAAAGGTTTGGCAGCATCGCCGGGCGCTGCATGCGGTAAGATTGTTTTTAATGCGGATGACGCTTCCGTTCGGGCGTCAAAGGGAGAACGCGTGATTATGGTGCGTGTGGAGACTTCGCCCGAAGACCTTGCCGGCATGGCGGCTGCGCAAGGGATTCTGACCGCGCGGGGAGGTATGACTTCGCACGCTGCCGTTGTGGCGCGCGGGATGGGTAAATGTTGTGTTTCGGGCGCCGGCGAGCTGGTGATTGACTATGCGGCTAAGCGCCTTAAAATCGGTAATATCATACTCGAAGAAGGTGATTTTATTTCACTGAACGGCTCTACCGGTGAGGTTTATCCGGGCGCTGTGGCAACGAAAGAGGCCGAATTGGATGATGACTTTGCGGAATTGATGGGCCTGTGCGACAAATATACAAAATTGGCGGTACGTACGAACGCCGATACGCCGTATGATGCGAAGACGGCACGCGGCTTCGGAGCCGTAGGCATCGGACTTTGCCGTACGGAGCATATGTTTTTCGAGGGCGAAAAGATCCGTGCAATGCGCGAAATGATTTTAGCTGAAACAGTAGAAGAACGGCGGCGTGCCCTGACGAAAATATTACCTTATCAGCAAGAAGATTTTAGAGGTATATTCAAAGCAATGGACGGATGTCCCGTAACCGTTCGTTTGCTGGACCCGCCTCTTCATGAGTTTGTTCCTCATTACGAGAAAGAACAGCGAGAGCTTGCCGAAATCATGGGCGTGACTTATGAATATATACGCATAAGGGTTGAATCTTTGCACGAAGCCAATCCTATGCTCGGCCATCGCGGATGCCGTCTGGGGAATACATATCCCGAAATAACGGAGATGCAGACGCGGGCGATACTTGGCGCAGCCCTTGACCTTAAAGCGGAAGGCATTGAGACGTTTCCCGAGATCATGGTCCCTCTGACAGGTATATTGCACGAGTTTGTCGCTCAGGAGAAAGTGATACGTGAGACGGCTGCGAAACTGTTTGAGGAACGCGGCGATAGCGTTGATTTTAAAGTTGGTACGATGATAGAGATACCGCGTGCAGCGCTCACGGCAGACAGGATTGCCAGCAAGGCGGAATTCTTTTCATTCGGAACGAACGACCTTACGCAGATGACGTTCGGTTATAGCCGCGACGATATCGCATCGTTTCTTCCCGCTTATCTGGATATGAAAATATTGCCGAACGACCCGTTCCAGGTGCTTGACCAGAATGGAGTAGGGCAACTGGTGCGTATGGCGACGGAAAAAGGCCGCTCTGTCCGTCCGGATCTGAAATGTGGTATATGCGGTGAACATGGTGGAGAACCTTCGTCCGTTAAATTCTGTCATCGTGTAGGACTTAACTACGTAAGCTGCTCGCCTTATCGTGTACCGATAGCACGTCTTGCCGCAGCGCAAGCCGCTATTGAAGAATAGTTTTCATAAATGTTTTATTAGGCTTAATAATGTTTTTCGGAGGCCCCCTGTGAAGGGTCGCCTCCGACTTTGTTAATAAATTAAAATTTATTACCCGTGCGCTTTAACAGGAAAGAAATATTGTTCTATATATTGTTGTGGCTGGCATTATCGGTTGTTCTGCAATCGGTATTCAGATTTCATTTTTATCATATTGAGCAGTATCAGCTGTTTTTGTTTGATAATGCGTATATCTTGTCAACGCTTAGCGATGCCGGCGGATTTTGCCGGCTTGTATACGAATTTCTTGTTCAGTTTTTTATCTATCCTTATGCCGGAGCGTTCATAACATCTGCCGTACTGACGATTGTCGGCATACTTGTTTATATATTGATAAAGCGCATAGACAGGGATTCTTCGTCGGCATATTTTCTTTCATTATTGCCGGTGTTCAGCCTGCTTTTCGTTCACTTTGACTTCAACTATTTTATGCGGGGAACGATTGCTTATATATTGTTACTGCTGTTGTTTGTCGTATATATGAAATTAAATACGGCCCGACTAAAACTGGCGTATGCCGTTATATCGGTCTTTATTCTTTTCCTGTTGGGCGGGTCCGTCGCCGTGCTGTTTGCTTTATCAGTGTTCGTCAGGGAACTGTTTTCGAAAGCTCCGTATGCGTACCTGTTCCTTATCCCTTGCGCGGAAGCGTTTCTGTCGGCGTATATGGGCGTAAGATATGCGATCTTCAGCGAATACCGCTTTGCGTTTCTCCCGGATATGTATTATCATAAATTTTTGACGCCTCCCGGTTTTGTAATATACATGTCGTGGGCGTTGCTCCCGTTGATAATTGTGATAACGACGCTCTTGCGCTCAAAAAAATCATGGTCGGGGAGGAAGCGGACGGCAGGGGTAGCTTTGCAGGCGCTGTCGGCCGGATTAATGGTCGTTTTCGGGATCAAAACATACGGCGACCTGTCGTCCTTGAAATATAAGGAGATGGAATATTATTGCAGGACAAAGCAGTTTGATAAAATCATAAAAATGAACGAAGGGCGTGTGTCAAACTATCTGTATTTATGTATGTTGAATCTTTCGCTTGCCGAAAAAGGCGAACTTGCCGATAACCTCTTCCGCTTCAGCCAGAGAGGGGTACAGTCTCTTTTTATACAGATGAATAACACCCAGATGTCGGCAATGTTACTGAGTGATATTTATTATACTGTCGGTCATACGGGAGCATCGCAAAATATGGCGTTCGAGGCGAATGTATATTCGCCGGGCAACAGAACCGGACGGATGCTTAAACGCCTTGTGGAGACAAACCTGATATACGGCGCTTATGATGTGGCTGAAAAATATATCGGCTTGCTGGAGAGGACGTTGGCGTACGACGACTGGGCGACGGAGATGCGCAGGTATCTGAATGATGATGAGGTTAACAGCAATCCGGAGTACAGTAAGAGACGAAAATCCCTGCCTGCGGAAACCTTCCTGTTTACGGCGCAATTATCGGAGAAAGACATGATGAGTTTATCCGTTCGGAATCCCGAAAACAGGAATCCCGTGGAATATACTGGAGCAATGTATCTTTTAATGAAGGATACGGAGCTTTTTTGTCAATTTTTGGACAAGTATTATGGGACGGAGGCGCTTCCGGCGCTTCCCCGTTCGTTTCAGGAGGCGGTTATCATTATCTATGAAGACAAAGGTGCGGATGTCTGGACGGAAAAAGGCGTTTCAAAACAGGTTATTGCACGCTTCCGGCAATACAGGGAGTTTATTTTGGCGAATAAAAATAAACCGCGCCTGTCTGATTTTGTGAAAGCGTCGTATGGAGATACGTACTGGTTTTATTATATGTTTAAACAGTAAATGAACATAATGAAGATAAAAGTGTATTTTTTGTTTGCGATTCTGATCTTTACAGGGTGCGCCCAATCCGTCCGGGTTGTCGGAACGATAGACGGGATTCCCGGTATATTCCCGGATTATACGAATGTGACGATACCGGGAAATATTGCGCCGTTGAACTTTAAACTTCTAAAAAAGGATTATTCCGCTTCTTTTCTGTTTGTAGAATCTGAGGTTAAGAAAATCCAGGTGAAAGGTCATAACGGGTCTTTCGTTATTCCCCTTTCGGAATGGCGCAATCTGCTGGAGGAATCTAAAGGTAAAAGCCTGAAAGTGACGGTATGTGTGAAAATCGCCGGCGAATGGAAGAATTTTCATCCCTTTTACTGGCATGTGGCAAATGAACCGATAGATCCGTATCTTGCATACCGGCTGATTGCTCCCGGTTATACGTTGTGGGGCGAAATGGGTATCTACCAGCGCCGACTGGACGATTACAGGCAATATACCGTGATAGAAAATAAAATGACCGGAACCGGTTGCATGAATTGTCATTCTTTTTGTAACCGGGATCCGGACAGAATGTTGTTTCATATGCGTAAGACATATCCAGGTACGTATGTGACCGATGGCAGGCGGATTGAGAAGTTAAACACAAAGACCGATCATACCCTCTCGGCTTTGGTCTATCCCTCGTGGCATCCTTCCGGGAAATATGTGGCGTTCACGGTGAATGATACAAAACAAGCTTTTCATATGAATGATCCGAACAGGATCGAGGTTTTTGATATGGCCTCGGATGTGGTTGTGTACGATATAGACGGGAAGACGCTGATAACCGTACCGCATCTTTTTTCGAAACGGCGGTATGAAACGTTTCCCACGTTTTCGCCCGATGGGAAAACCTTGTATTTCTGTACTGCCGGCATGGAGGATATGCCTGATGATTTCGAAAAAGTGAAATACAGTTTGTGCGCCGTCTCATTTGATCCTGAAAAGAAGACCTTCGGAGAAACGGTCGACACTTTATATAATGCGGAAACTATGAATAAAAGCGTAGCGCTTCCACGCGTTTCGCCCGACGGAAAGTTTTTGTTGTATACACTATCTTCGTATGGTAATTTTTTTATCTGGCATAATGATGCGGATTTATATATGATTGATTTAGCGGAAAACAGGCATTATCCGCTTCGGGAGGCAAACAGTGATTATGCGGAGAGCTACCATTCATGGAGCGATAACAGCCGGTGGATCGTCTTTAGCAGCCGCCGTACGGACGGCTTGTATACGCAGCCTTTTTTTTCGTATATAGACGAGAACGGACGTGCCGGGAAACCGTTCCTCTTACCGCAGGAAGATACGGAGTTCTATCGTAAATTTATGAAATCGTATAATATCCCGGAATTTGTGAAAGGAAGAATAAGCGCGAAGATGTATGAAATCATCGACGTTGCAAAAAATGATAACGGCGTAGATATTAAATTCGCCAATACAAATAACATCCCCGCGTCAAAATCGGTTGAAAACATCGCTCACTGACAGAACGACGTTATTCATAGAAAACGCCATGATTTGCAAGTCTTATTTTTTTACAGATCCCATTTTTTCATCAACCACTCCGCCATGCGAAGGTCATATTGCATGGGGTTGGGATCTTTTTCCAGCTTCTTTTTCAATCCGACAACGGCGTTTTTCACTTCGTCGTTGTTCATATTAAGCGCATCCACAACGTTGAGCGCATGGTTGCGGACAGAAATAGCGGGATGATTTATCGCCTTCAGCAGAGCGTCCGTGCCGGTAACGGTTTCACCTGCACGATACAATGCTTCCGCTGCTACGATTACCACATCGGGCGACGTATCGCGAAGCGCTTCTTCCAGTTGTGGGACGGCTTTTACGGCGTCTTTCCGCAAAATCAGCAAGCCTGTAGCCGCCCAATAGCGTATGGTCGGCATGTCGCTTTTCAGAAGTGCGGTCAGCCGTTCTGCGTTGTCCCGGTTTCCCTGTATGGCGGTGTTGGCAGCGGAGACTATTTCCCGGATGGGATAACGGCCTGAACGTGCATAGTCGTAGAGGGACGTCGAACTGTTGATCGCGGCATATTCGCCTTCGGGAATAAAGCCGACATCCATAATGCGGATCATCCATTGGTCCGCCGCTTCGCGCATACGGCGGAGCACATCGCCATAAGCCGCATCGTCAGCCAGATTATGCACTTCCCAAGGGTCATTTTCCGTATCATACAATTCTTCGGGAGGTTTGGTTTCCCAAAAGACAGACTGTTCACGGTTACACTCTCCGGCAAGATATGCCTGCTCCCACGATGCAACGGACGGGGCTAACCACAGGTAATTGACATGTTGCCCGTATATCCGGTGGGGCATGTAGTTGCGGATATAGCGATAACGGCTGTCACGCACAGCCCGCGTCATGTCATAACGTTCGTCCATGCGCCCGCGGAACATGTAAACATATTGGGGATCCGGCGCTGTTTGTCGACCGAGGAAGGCGTGCCCCTGCATCCATTCCGGAATCCTGATGCCGGCGATGCTCAGCAAGGTAGGCGCCAGATCGACAAGACCGACCATTCTGTCTGCTTTAACGCCCGGCTGTGCGGCAGGAAAGAGTTGTTTGTATTTTTCGGGAATACGAACGATGAACGGCACGCGAGTTCCGGTCTCGTAGGTAAACCGTTTGCTGCGTGCCTGCACACCGCCATGGTCGCTATAGTAAAACACAATCGTATTGTCGGCCTCCCCACTTTCTTCCAATTCTCTCAGGATATCTCCAACCCAGGCATCCATATCTTCTACCTTATCATAATACTGTGCCCAGTCATGCCGCATTTCGGGCGTATCCGGATGGTATGGCGGAAGTGTCACCCTCACGGGACTGTGGCGGAGCCGTTCGGACGGTATCGATTTGTGGATACAGCTCTCATGTGAAATGTTACTGTTGAATACGGCAAAGAACGGCTGTCCCGATTTTCGGTTACGGTAATGAGCGGTATTGCTTGATTCATCCCAAATACCTTTTGTCCGGTCGGGAGCGATATTATAATCTTCTTTGGAATTATTGGTACAGTAATATCCCACGTTCCGCAGAAATTCGGGATAGCAGCGAATAACGTCCGACTTGGCATACCGGCTGCGCATGTGATGGTTGCCACCGCTACAGGCATAGATGCCGGTAATAATGGTGTTGCGGACGGGAGCGCTGACGGGAGCATTGGCGTATGCATGGGTATATATAAAACCTTCCGAAGCAAGTTTATCAAGATTCGGCGTTGTGGCGAAAGCGTCGCCATAGCACCCCAACAAAGGGCTGTTGTCCTCGCTGGTAATCCAAAGGATATTCGGGAGGTCGGGTTCGTTAGCGACGGCTTTGTAAAACGGTAAACCGGTCATGCAACCAACCAGAGGAATTTTAACGGACAGGAATCCATATTTCCGGATTATTCCTCGATAGCTGCCGGAATACCCTGCTTTTAAATGAATGAATGGCGTCATATTTTATTTTTTTGATTAACGAAACAAAATTACACAGAAATATTGCAAGTTCCAGGCGTAAACCCGGTCGAACATTACTGTGATCCGTACAGTTCAAATTCGGCGATGCGGGGATTAGTACCGCCATTCCACATAGGAAGCCGGGATACGACACGGACATAGCGGAATGTCGCGCCGGTATGTTCGGGGAATATTTCAAAGACAAACCCATTTTCTGCGGCATAGCTTTTATCGGCAACAGTAGGTGCGGTACTGCCTGAGTTGGGTGTTGTAATACAGTCGGCAATCTTTACCCATCCACCTTCGGTTTTCCACGCATCAACGCCGCCAAAGACGCTCCAGCCTGTCCAGTAGGCAAGGCTTGCTTCCTGACTGGGGAAGTCGGAAGGCTGTTTCGGGGTTTCATTAGTAGCCCACAACTCGTATGACTTCAGGTTCTGCCCGCCCAGTTCATTGCCTCTGTCATGCCACAGCACATGTTCACATAACACACTCGGCCGTCCCAGGTCGATAGTGAAATAAAGCGGTACTAATTCCTGAGTGCCGCTACCGGGTATATATGTGTTAGGGATATTGTTCACGCCTGCTCCGTAGAAAGTGCTCATGTTACCGTCGAACATGTTGTTGAAGATGTTACTGCCTCCGTGCGTTGACAGGTCGCCGCGCCATTTGCTGCTCCCGTCGGCAAATCCGTAACGGTTCCAGATATACCCTGATCCGTCCATGGAAGGGATCTTTATTTTCAAACGGGGTTGTAATACCGTGTCCAAAGATTCCGAATAGTTATCCCAGCGGTCTTTGATTTGTATGTTGAAATTCCTCTGTCGATTATCAAATCCCTTAAACAGGCAGTAACCATGTTCTTCTTTAGAGTAGTAGTTCAAGTCCGTCGCCAGTCCGGTAGAATCGTCTTCCGTATGAAGAAAAACACCGACATTCGTACGTGTGCTGTTTTGCCACGACACTACTACGGAGCCGAAGCCTGCGGAGGCCTTCAATGTACTGCGTATAAGTTCCAGCGGCGAGGCGTCGGGATTGACGGTCACCGGGACAGGTGCGGAACGGTTTTTACTTTTATCCACCGTGATGAGCTGTACGATACGTGGTTTCGTATCGGGAAAACCTTCCGTGACGACGCTATCGGAAAATATCGAAACGTATTGTTCGAGTTGTTCGCTGTCGTCCCTGTATGAATAATGTACAATGACGCCCAGCAAATCATCATCGCTTGGGAGCGTATATTTAATTACAGATCCTCCCGGGAGCGCCCTGACTTCTGTGACCGTCACCTGTCCCGGCGCTATATTATCATGAATTGCGGCGTCATATTCCGGCATATCGGCGCAACCGGATACCGCCGGCAAAAGAAAGATTGTAATTACTGACAAGTTGATGATCTTTTTCATATCATAATAATTTTGAATTTTCATATTTGATTCATTGAGTATCTTTTTTATTCCCATCCGGGATTTTGCACAAGATTCTTGTTCTTGAGGAGGTTTCCCTGTCGCAATGGCCAGAGATAGTCTTTTTGTTCAAATTTCGGACGGTACAGTTCCTGTACCCTGTTAAATTCTTCTGTTGTGGCGCCTAATATGTTCAGTCCTCGGACAGGCCTGTTAAGATAGATTTCCGACCATTTCCAGCGACGCAGATCCCAGAAGCGGGAGCCTTCGAAGGCCAATTCGATCAGGCGTTCGCGGCGTATGATATCCCTCATTCCTTCCTTCGTTTGCGGTTTATCGCGAAATGCAGGGGCAGCATGGTCTCTCCACGACTCCTCAACACCTTTTAGGCCCGACCGTTTCCTTACGGCGTCAACATAGTCATACACCTCGCCGGGAGGGCGACCGCCATCCGGGACGGTTTCGTTGAGCGCTTCGGCATAAAGCAGGTAAAGGTCGGCAAGCCGTATCACCGGATACGAATAACGGTTGTAAGTAGGTCCCGTAGCTGTCTCCGTCATGGAAGTGAAGATGTTGATCATTTTTCGCTGGAGGTATCCGGTAGCAGAATGGCGGTCGTAAATAAAACCGCCGAGAGTGCCGTATTTGAAAAGGGTAGGTTTCAGGTCTGTGTCCGTAAAACTGCCGTTGGCATAATATAAGCTTCCGTCGAAAGTGATTGCTCCATAGAAACGCGGTTCGCGGTTGAAATGCAGGTTGAGCGTTTCAAAACCCGGCTGGATATAGTATTTGTGCGCTTCGTCGCCTGCACTTACGCCATAGCGGTCGATGTCTGCCCAGTCGGCATCCTCATCAATAGGAATACCGTTTTTACTGTGGAACTGTTCCACAATGTGCAGCGGTGGGGCATAACACATCAGGAGGGTAATGGATTTATTTGTCTCCGTGAATGGCGGAAAACTCATCCGTTGGATAAGGTCCGGGTTGTCGCGGGGAAGTTGCCCCCAGATAATTTCGGGGTTCCAGTTTTCGGTGGCTGCACCGCGAGACTGCATCGCATCGACGGTAGGCCGGTGTACACGTCCGCCCGAAACGATGTCCGATTCGTTGAAGTCAAACAAACGATGATCTGCGGTGTCGGCATATTCAATCGCTTGGCGAACGGCAACGGCAGCCCTTTGCCATTTAGCGGGGTCAGGAGTTATACCGGTCGAGAACAGGCTGACGCCCCGGTTGTCAACGAGGTTGTGTTCTGCATAATATGAGTTTCCGTTGAACAGGGGGCTGGCCGCAAGGACGAGCGTTTGCGCCTTTACTGCTGCCGCCACAGCTTTGGTAGGGCGTCCAAGATCGGATATAAAATTGGGAACTGCGTGAGGAAGACCTTCGGCAGCCTCGTCAAGTAAGTTGACAATATAATTTACTACGCTATCCACCGGTTGCCGGTACACCTGCACCTCCTCCGGTCCCGCGCTGACAGGCAGATTTTTGTCGACGACAGGGATCGGCCCATAGCAACGGAACAACCAAAAATGATAAAACGCTTTCAGGAACTTGGCTTCGGCAATCCACCAGTCGCGCTCATCAACAGACAGGTCGCCGGGGATATAGATATTTTCCAGGAAGATGTTGACGTCGCGGATAGCAGTGAACATTGCCGTACCTCCACGCAGATCGCCATCCTGCTTGCTTGCCCAGTAATCGCCCAAAGGCTGACTGACGCTCTGCTCGCCTTTGGCTATACGCCAGAAACGGGTATTAAGCACGTCGGTATTGACCTCGTCAAAGAGCCACGCTTCGTCGCCGGCCAGCAAGGACGGCCAATGGTTAGGTGAAAAATGGGGCAGGAACGAAAAACATCCGTAAAGATAACTCTCGGCATGATTACGATCGACAAAAGCGTGGTCAACGGTAGCAATATTATCCGGTACCACATCCAAATAATTACATGAAGGCGGCACAATAAGCCCTGATAATAACACCATTATAAATATCCGGCTTTTTACAGTCCGGACAAATTCTCTGTTTTTACATATTTGCGTATGCCGAATGTCGTATGCCGATTGTTCGGAATGTTCCCGTCCGGCATTGAGATGATGCATCATATTTACTATATTTTTCATAATTATTTCATTCGTTTTAAAAAGATGATTTAAAAAGATGCGCTTACGCCGAAATTGATAACCCGTTGCAAAGGATAGCCCAATCCGTTACCTCCCATTTCCACGTCCCATAGTTTGAATTTTGAAAAGAGATACAGATTAGTGCCGTTGGCATAGATTCGAAGGTTATCTATTTTCAACTGCTTTGCGAATTTTTGCGAGATAGAGTATCCGAATTCCACGCTTTTCAGGCGCAGGAAACGTCCGTCCCTCATAAACCAGGTGTTGTATTTTCCATTATCCGGATCAACTTCGTTGTTAGCTATGTGATATGCCGAAAGTCTCGGCCACTCGGCATATGGATTCTGATTAGCCTCCGACCAGTGGTTATCGGCAATGAACTGCGCAAGCCCCGTCTCGATAGCCGTTTCCTTTCCGGTTCCGTCGCTCCGTTCATTATCAATGAAATCAAGGATAAAGGGCGACATGGCGCGGGAATTAATCCAGAATGAAGACCGTCCTGATCCTTGAAAAAAGAACGACAAATCAAAATTGGCGTATCCGGCAGAGAATCCAAAGCCGTAATTGAGTTCGGGCGTAGTAGGATACCCGATTGGCGCTAAGTCGTTTTCATTGATGTAGCCATCGCCATCCTGATCGATGTACTTGATGTCGCCGGCCCTGTGTTCGCCGAAATCCTGCCGGGGCGAATTTTCGACCTCCTCATCGTCAAGAAAAAGACGCTCGGCAACATATCCCCATTTTTGGGATATAGGCCAACCTTTCCTTGACCGCCACGGCATTCCCGCCAATGTATAGTCCGCTTCTTCGTAGAAGTCAAAAACGGAACGCGCCCAAGTGAAGTTTCCCCGTCCGGTGATCCACGCCTTGCTCCCGATAGCCTGGTTATAATCCACAGAGATGTCCACGCCTTTACCATTGGCTTTGCCTACATTTACTTGCGGCGTACTCCACAGCCCCAGCGATCCGGGCACATCGGCGCGCGGCTGCAGGATGTTGACACGGCGTTCCCGATAGATATCGGTCAGGATTTCCACTTTCCCATTAAGCAACCCGATCTCAATACCAATGTTACTTTTATAGGCAATTTCCCAACCTATCATTGAATTTGGATAGTTTTCTATCTTGACGCCATTTTTAGTTTTTGGGGAACGGGGATTATAGCCGGTAGGGTAACTGCCTCCGCCGTTAAGGTCAACTAAGGAAATATAGAAAAATCGTTCGTCGCCGATTTCATCATTTCCCACAAGACCGTATGTCCCCTTAAGTCTCAGTTTGTTAATGTATCGATTCAGTCCCGCTGTTTCCCAAAACAATTCTTTAGACACGTTCCATCCCAGTCCGAAGGACGGGAAAAATCCCCAGCGGTGTCCCTTGTCAAACTTCTCGGAGCCGTTGTAACCAAAGTTAAATTCCCCATAGTAACGTTCGTCGTATCCGTAAGTAAAGCGTCCGGAAATGCCTATGTTTCTTTTCGGAAGCGACTCGGCAAGCGTTGACGCATTGGTTGTAATTGAATTACGTATAATAGCCACGATAGTTCCGCTTACATCGTGTCGCCCGAATTTACGAAGGTAATTTACGGCTCCTTCGCCATAGAACGAACCGGATACCGTCACACTCTTATCGCTGCCAGGATTATAACTCAACGCTTCATCACCGTAAAAGTCGCCTTCGGAATTGAGTTCCCTAAGGAAATACTCGTTATTTCCGTGGTCATATTTGATAACATGATAATAATACGGGCTATAAGAGCGGATCAGACTAAAAGACGAGTTCCTGACCGTGTTACCCAGCGCCCGTAGCGACAAGCCTTCAATCAGATTGTTAAGATTCTGCTTCAGTTCAAACTGTGCAAGGATAACCGTATTGCTTTCCTGCCGGTAACCTTTCACCATATCGGCATAGGGATTCAGGTATTTGCCGAGGTTGGTGCCGCCAAACAGGATATGATCGGCATGGGCATAATTTTTGTCCGGTTCGTAGTAGGCGGGGAAGCGGACCGGGCTTACCTGTAGCATCCGCTTATACATGGCGCTTCCTCCGCTTATAGGCCCGTTGTAATCGTCAAATGTACCATGCAGGCGAATGACGGCTTCCGTAGTTGGCGTCAGGTTGATATTGATATTGGAACGGACAAGGTATTTCTTCAGGTCAATGTTATTATTAAAGCTGTTTCGCCTGTCCACTTTCAAAATCCCGTTGTCCTGTGTAAATGACGCTGCGATATAGTATCGCGCCACCGTTCCGCCGCCTGATATATTGAGGTTTGCCCTCTGGTTGGACGTCATTTTTTTTGTAAGCATGTCCATCCAGTCTACCGCAGGGAAGACATAAGGGTTGGAGGCTGCAATTGTATTCTCAATCTGATAATTGGAATAGGGTTGTTCGGCAAGCGGGTTACGTGTCCTGACAGCTTCGTTATACAGGCGCATGTAGGTGATGGGGTCTGCCATTTTGATTGTCATGGTAGGCTCCGAAAGCGAGTTTTCCAGTCTGACGGAGACCTTCACCTTGCCTTCCCGTCCCTCTTTGGTTGATACCAGGATCACCCCGTTGGCGCCACGCGCGCCATACATGGCGGTAGCAGTAGCGTCTTTCAATATGGAAAAACTCTGGATATCGTCAGGGTGCAACCTCGACAGATCATTCGTAGTAACTTCCACATTGTCTATCAATATTAACGGATCCACCTTACCCGTTCCAAACGTGGTGATACCACGGATAAAAAATTGGGCATTATCCTGTCCCGGCTCGCCGCTGGTCTGATAGGAGATTATGCCTGCTATGCGTCCGGAAAAAGCCGTGGTCAGATTGCTTGACGGCACATGCAAATCTTTCACGTTCACCGTCTGGATAGAGGAAATCACACTTTCTTTTTTCTGTCTGCCGAAACCGACAACCGTCACTTCTTCCAGTTCATTCATTTGCGGACGCAATTTGATATACACCTCCGAGGATTCCATCGCTACTACAGAAAAAGTCTGATATCCGATATATGAAATATCCAGGACGCTTCCTTCCGGAACATCAATACTGAATGAACCGTCCACATCGGACAACACCCCTCTGGGCGATCCTTTCACGGCAATGGTGACGCCCGGCAACGGGTCGTCGTTCTCATCAACAATTTTCCCTCTGATGGCGACGGGAGTTGTTTGTAAAAGGGCTGTTTCGGCCTCTATATGACCGATTATTAAAGATAACCCCAAAAAAAGTACTGTCAGTACTGCTCTTCTAAAAAAATATACATACCTTTGCATTGGCTATAAATTAATTATCTATATGTTAACACACTCTTATTTTTAATTGTTTATTGCCTCCGGCCGGAAGTGTTCCCTTCATTTCCGGCTTTCGGTTTTTTATTCTATATCCTTATTCCTCTCCGATACTTGAAAATAACCTGTCGAAACAGCGTTTTTAACCGTATCACATCCCTATATTTTCCGGTAAATCATCACTATACAATTTGGTATAATGAATTTTTACCTTTTTGAGTTTTCCTGTAAACGGGAAAGGTGATGCGTATTTGTCGGATACGGGATGGTTCAAATCCTTGCCTGCATCCGTGCCGTCAAATCCGCTTATGCCGGTGATACGGGCATCGCCTGCGCTAAAATTCCTGGTTCCAACTTCTTTATCGTTGATAAACAAGCGTTCCTGTCCGCCGGAAGGCCCGTTAATTTCGTAATCAAAACGGAAAGACACCTCACCTGTGGGGATTTCTTCAGTTGCAATAATGTAATTAACAACATCTTTATTTTTATGTGCCAAATACAGCTTTTCATCTTTAATGAAAAGGCTGACACCATTATAATCGCCTCCAACGGCAAACAAAACGCCATCTTCCTTCCCTGTAACAATTTCCGTAAAGGCTGTTACAATGAACGATTTCCGTTCATAGAGCGGACTGTTGACGCCCCATAAATGGTCAACGCCGGGATACAGGACGATATCCGGAGTATTACCATAGATCGTGCGTCCCTCCGGCATTCTGGCCACAGAAAAATCTTTCAGCGGATAAATATTATATTTTTTTGCTTCCCGATCAAACACGTCTTGCAATTCTTTCAATTTTTCGGGATATCTCTCTGCCAGATTTATACGTTCGTTGAAATCTTCGTTGAGATTGTACAGTTCCCACACATCTTCTTCAGGAGGATTGCCTTGTATATGAGGCGCCGTCGCCTTCCATCCGTCTTTATAAATCGCTCTGCCGCTTGCAATTTCAAAATACTGTACAAGATGTTTCGACGGAGCATCAGGTTGTTCGAACGAATGGGCAACGCTTACGCCTTCAACAGGTTGTTGACGATAACCGTTGATAACTTCACGCGGCTGAATCCCCAGAATATCAAGCGTAGTCGGTAAAATATCCGTCACATGTCCGTACTGATGCCGAATACCGCCCTTATCTTTTATTCCGTTCGGATAATGGATAATTACCGGATTACGTGTGCCTCCTTCCGAATTGGCATTGGCTTTATACCAGCGGAACGGCGTATTAGCAGCCTGCGCCCAGCCTACCGGATAATCCATTCGCGTTTTATCGGAGCCGAGATTATCAGCCTGTAATACGGCTTCAATTTTAGCATCTTTGTCTAACCTGTTAACGGCAGGATTTATATTGCCTGTTTGTCCGCCTCCACGACTGGCGCCGTTGTCTCCAAGTATCACAATAAATACCGTATTGTCAAGTAAATCAACATTATCCAGATAATCGACGATGCGTCCTATCTCATAGTCCGTATATGAATAAAATCCGGCGTAAGTTTCCATAAATCTTACCATTGCTTTTTGTTCCTTAGGGGAAAGTGAACGCCATGGTTTTACGTCGGTATTATGTTCCGGTAGCGTTGCTTTTGAAGGGATAATACCCATTTCTTTCTGCCGTTTTATTACTTTTTCCCGATAAACATCCCATCCTTCATCGAACTTCCCTTTATATTTGTCAATCCATTCCTTAGCGACCTGATGCGGGGAATGGGTAGCGCCGGTAGCCAGATAAAGGAAGAACGGTTTTGCAGGATTCCCCGACTTCTGGTTGGCGATATATTTGATGGCTTTATCTGCCAGCAACTCATTAAGATGTTTATCGCCTGCCGTCTGCGGTTGCTTCGTTTGGTCTTCCCATAATTCCGGGTGCCACTGGTCGGTTGCACCGGTAAGAAATCCGAAATAATTGTCAAATCCCCGGCCGGTAGGCCACCGGTTAAAAGGCCCTGCGGGGCCATTGTCAACCACAGGCGCCACATGCCACTTTCCAAGTGCAAAAGTATTATAACCGTTATCTCGCAGTATTTCGGCCACAGTCGCTTTCTCAAACGGCATGTACGTATCGTAACCCGGAAAATCAATTGCCGCCGGAGTCAGAAGCCCAATATGCGCCGAATGATGATTCCGTCCTGTCAGCAAGGCAGCGCGCGTAGGCGACGATATTCCCGTCGTATGAAAATTAGTGAACCGTAATCCGTTATCGGCCAATCGTTTGATATTCGGCGTTTCTATCAATCCGCCGAAAGGCGTTGTTGCACCGAATCCAGCATCATCGATCAGTATCCATACCACATTTGGAGATCCGGCGACAGCTTTCGGGTTATATTCGATTTTTGCAGGAATAGATTCTTCCAATGTTTTACCGGTTTTACCGGTAAAAGACTGTTGCGGGCTGTATTGCGCTACGGATGCGCCGCTTACCAGCAGAGCGGATGATAAAAATCCAATATTTGCGGATGTTAATTTTCTTTCCATAAGTCACGTTTATTTTATTTTTTGGTTTGAACGTTATTCGAGGGGAACCGTTTACGCAATAATTCCGACAGCGCCTTCACCTCTTTTTTGTATTCGGGACGAGCCGCCAGATTGACGTATTCATTGGGGTCTTTCCGGTGATCGTACAGTTCCACGCCCGCACGCCCTTCGTCCCATTCGGTATACCGCCGGTCTTCGGTACGTACACTTCGCCCCATGATTACACCCTGTCCCTGATTCCGCCTTGCTACCTGCGTATAGGCAGGATGCGTCCATTGGGCGGTGGGGTTTTTCAACAGCGGCGACAAGTCGTTGCCGTCCTGCCGGTTCGGCAAAGGCAAGTTGTTTAACGCCGCCAGTGTAGGATAAATATCCAGCAGTTCGACCGTACGCTTGCTCGTTTTTCCTTTTACGCCGCCCGGCACGGAGATAATGAACGGCACGCGCGCCGATTTCTCAAAAAGGCTCTGCTTCATCCACTGTCCGTGCTCTCCCAGATTATAGCCGTGATCGCTCCACAGGACGACAATAGTCCTGTCCGTAAGATTCAGTCTGTCCAGAGCTTCCAGCACGCGCCCCACTTGAGCATCCATGAACGATACGGCGGCATAATAAGCGCGTTTGGCTTCGCGCAGTTTATCATCGGGCAATCCCCAGTTCGCCGGTTGTGTAAACAACGCGGCTTCGGGAATATCGTCCCAGTCGTTTTCGACCACAGGCGCTAACGGAACTGTTTCCAGCGGATACAGATCAAAATATTTGCGCGGCGCAATGTACGGCGTATGCGGACGATAGAAACCGACAGCCAGGAAGAACGGCTCGTCCTTATGCTCTTCCAGCAGTTTGATAGCCTCCGTCGCCACAATTCCATCCGTTTGTTCCTCATCCTCGCCGTCGGCTATAAGATAGGACAGGGAACTGCCCAGCCCGCGTTGAGGCGTATGATTGACGATTCGCGACTCTTCCGTTTTATCGCGTCCGATCGGGTTCACCACCTTATCCCATGATACGGAATCATCCAGTCCGCTGGTGCCGATCTGTCCCGGCACGCCGTAATGAAATATTTTCCCCACGCGGGTAACGCTATAACCGTGCTGTCGGTAGAGTTGCGGCAGGGTGACGATCTCCGGAATGATTGTCCTGAAATGCGTTTGCAATTCATAGATATGCGTTTTGTCGGGTGTATATCCCGTCAAAAGCGACGAACGGCTGGGGCTGCTCAGCGGGAACTGGCAATACGCACGGTTGAAGAGTACGCCTCGCGACGCCAGACGGTCGATATTAGGCGACTTCACAATCGGCGAGCCGTAACAGCCCAAATCATTATTCAGGTCGTCGACAGCGATGAATAAAACATTTAACTTTTTATTGTCCTGCGCCTGCGCAGGTATCATAACCGACGCCGCAAGCCCTAAAATCGTAGCGGAATGTAATTTCTTTTTTTGCATATCTTTTTATTTTTCGTTATCATTCATTTTTTATTGAATTTTACTTTTAATTTCCACTATTTCGTTAAGAGATAATTTATTGGGATATCCCCATCCTGATTTTGTTATATCGCAGAAATCGTCCAAATCACGCATTTCCCGATGCAACAATTGAGTCAGTTCCTTCACTTTGTCACTATATGCCGGAGCGTCGGCAAGATTGTTCTGCTCCAGCGAATCCCGTTCCAAATCAAACAGTTGTACCCGTTCTTCTCCCTTTACGTTGTAGCGAATCAGTTTGTAATGATCTTTTTTCACCGCACGTTGAATATTGATGTAGGAAAGGGTGATATGTTCACGTCCTGCCGGTTGCTTTTCCGTGATGGCGTTTTTCAACGATTTACCGTCGATAGTCGCCGGATATTTGACATCTGCAAAGTCGCAGAGAGTAGGGTACAGATCCAACAGGTAATTGAAAGAATTGTTGCGTTTATTTTTCGGAATGTTGGGGCCGGCTATCACCAGCGGCGTTCTGACAGAATGTTCGTACAGGTTTTGTTTGCCCAGCAATCCGTGCTGTCCGACGGCCAAGCCGTTATCGGCGGTAAACACGATGAACGTATTGTCATATTCGCCGCTTTCTTCCAGCGCTTCGAGAATACGCCCTATCTGTGCGTCCACTTCGCTGATCATTCCGTAATAAAGCGCTATCTCTTTACGTATCATTTCGGGTGTACGCGGCAAGGGCAGGAATACTTCGTCTCTCACTTCCATATTGCCGTTATCGAAAGGATGTCGTGAAAGGAAGTTGAGCGGTAACGGGACATCATCCGCCCCATACTTATGCCCGTATGCCGGAGGAGGAGTACGCGGGTCGTGCGGCGAATTGAAAGCCACATACAGCAGAAAAGGCTTGTTTTTGTCTTTTCGGTTTTGTAAAAATTCTATTGCAGCGTCGGCATAACCGACTGATGAGAACTTGGTACGGAAACGCCCGTGTTCATATTTGCCTTCAGGATCGTAATCATGCAGGAAGGGTCGAAAATGCCCGTCGGTTTCGTAGCGGTGCATTCCTCCAAAAAAGATACTGGATCCAGTGGAAAACGAACGGTTAAATGAAGCCTTGTCGCTGTGCCATTTTCCCGTTGCGAACGTCACATAGCCGTTTTCGCGAAACAGTTCGGGAAATGTTTTGTCCTTTTCGGGAATGACTTGTCCGTCGCGCGTCAGATGCTGACTGTAAAGTCCGGTCATCAGCATGGCGCGGCTGGGCATGGAAATAGCGCCCTGCATACCGCCCATAACATGATTTTGCATGAAGGAAGTACCTTCCGTTACCAGCCTGTCCATGTTGGGCGTGACAACGGTCGGGTTGCCCAGCGCATGGACCGTATGGTAACTCTGATCGTCTGTCAGGAGAAAGAGAATGTTAGGCGGTTTCGCCTGTTTTTTCCGTTCCTGTGCACCGGCTTTTGCTAAAGGCAGCAAGCAGGAGCATAAAATCAAAAGACATCCGTTATGTATTCGGTTAGTTTGCATTTGCCGTTTTTCTATATTTTTTAATCAGCGGATTTTCGTTCTTCCATTTGTTTTTGAGCGGATACACGTTGTATTTCCATGCTTCCGCCTCAAACACTTCGGCCAGTTCCTTTGCCTTTTCGGGATATTTGGCTGCCAGATCGTTGATTTCATTGAAATCCTCTTTGGTATGGAATAAATACACGCCATTGGAGTCAGGCGCCCTGTCGGCCACGCCGTTGGGAAACGACGCTTTCCATCCGTCCTTATAGATGGCGTACGAACCGGTCATTTCGTGGTACTGCACGGTATGGCGTTCGGGCGCTTTGGGGTTATCGACGGAATAGGCCAGGCTGACGCCCTCGACAGGTTCCTGACGGTAGCCGTTGATGATTTCGGGGATTTTAACGCCTGTTAGCTCAACGGTCGTCGGCAGAATGTCGTTAACGTAGGAATATTGCGTGCGTACGCCTCCAGTGTCCTTTATCCTTTTGGGATAAAAGAGTATCAACGGATCGTGCGTGCCGCCTTCCCAGCATGGATTACCTTTGGTGTAGCGGAAAGGGGTATTGGTAGCCGCTGCCCAACCTCCCGGATATTTCGGTTTGGTCTCCGCCGACCCGATCAGATCAAGGTTTTCCAGTTCTCTGGCAAATAATTGCTTGTTTGTTTCGCCTTGTTTTGCCGGCAGGAATGTCCCGTTTACAGACCCCGGAGGGGCGCCGTTATCGCCAATCATCAGCACTACCAGCGTATTGTCCAATTGACCGATTTGTTCGATATGGCTGATGATGCGTCCTATTTCATGGTCGGTGTGCGACACAAAGCCCGCATAAGTTTCCATGTGACGGGTATAGACCTTTTTTTCGTCGGCAGACAGGTCTTTCCACGGTCTGACGTTTGGATTTTGGGGAGCTAACTGAACGTTAGCCGGCACTACGCCGAGTTTTTTCTGGCGGGCGAGCGTTTCCTCGCGATAGACATCCCATCCCTTGTCGAATTTACCCTTGTACTTGTCTATCCATTCCTTTGCTACTTGTACGGGAGCATGAGCCGCACCGGAAGCGAAGTACAGAAAAAAAGGCTTGTCGGGGTCGGCTTTTTTCTGGTCGGAGATGTACCGGATAGCTTCGTCGGCCAACAGTTCCGTAACGTGCCTGCCTTGCGGGTCTTTGGGTTCCAACTGTGTGTCGCGGTATAAAACCGGGTTCCACTGGTCTGTTGAGGCTGCACTCGGCGTAAATCCGAAATAATGGTCGAACCCGCGTCCGGTAGGCCAGCGGTTGAACGGGCCGGCGGGAGTTATGTCCGACGGCGAGGTGAGGTGATATTTCCCAATGGCGTATGTACTGTAGCCGTTTTCGCGGAGTATTTCGGCAATCGTTGCTTTCTCGAAAGGCAAATAGCCGTCGTAGCCGGGAGCGCCATAGGACTGGTTGGCAAAGAAGCCGAAATGTACAGAGTGCTGGTTACGTCCGGTGAGCAGTGCGGCGCGGGTGGGTGCGCTGAAGGCGCAGGTGTGCCAGTTGGTGTAACGCAGGCCGTTGTTTGCCAGCCGGTCGAAGGTGGGCGTTTCGATCAGCCCGCCGAACGCGGTAGTAGCCCCGTAGCCGATGTCGTCTATCAGTATCCATACCACGTTAGGTGCACCCGCCGGCGCTTTAGGGTGTGCGGCGGGATAAGCCTCTTTGGTGTCTTCGATCGTTTTGCCTATCTTGCCTTCAAACTTGGGCGTGGGGCTGTACTGCGCCATTAACGGCACGTTCAGCATCAGGGCGGAAGAGAATAATCCGACCTTGCCGATGATGATTTGTTTTTTATAATCTGTTTTCATCTTTATTC
>JAITBC010000194.1 GCA_031283785.1 Tannerella sp.
CATCCTTCTTTTAAGAATGTTTGAATGATTGACTTATATTCACTTTCCCGTATTGTATCCGATCTGCTCTTATCATAAATGTCAACTAAAATTATAACATTATCCAGTTTTTTAGTGTATAGATTGTATGTTATGATTCGTGCTCCTTTGCTTTTGCCTTTATTTTTGGATTGTATAGCTATACGTATTTTGCGAAAACCATTGCCTAAATCAACTCCTAATTCCTGATTCTTGGAAAAATCTATTTGAAACCTCTTCAAATCGTCTGTCAAAGATACATATTTCTTTTTCAGTCTTTTATAGGATTTTTCAAAAGTTGAAGTAGGGATAAATTCTATATTCATGAGTGATCTTCGTCTAACAAATCATCCAAAGTCTTATACTCTTTTGTTCCATTAGCAGCAATATCTTTTGCAATAATTTGTGTCTCACGTAAGGCAGATTTAAATTCGGCTACTCGTTTGCTTTTTTCATCAATGGGCTGAATTGCGCCTGAATAAATCAAACTGTCCAGTAATTTTTTCACTGTTTTGTTTCGATTGTCATATTTTATTGTCATCGTTGCCATAATTATTATCTTTAATGAGTTATTCAGAGAACAAAAATACGCTATTATGAATTAATTGCAAAATTATTTTGCACTTTTTTTTCTAACCCGTTCCGACATTGAAATTAAGTAATCAGATATCTTCAAATTTTGCATACAATATCACCCCCTTGTGAAATCATTCAAATTCTGCATAATTAATATTATGTTAAATAGAATAATGGCGAGGTAATGGGATAGATAATATCTCGTTTTAAAGTAAAAAGAATCGCTTTGGACATGGAAAGCGATTCTTTTCAGCTGGGACAATCAAAAAGTCGGGTTTATTTTTATCAGTTACTTCCGTTCATGATTTTGTCCATTTCTTCGAATTTATCACCCATATCCAGATTGTAATAGATACTACGCAAAGCCATTTTATTGTCGAATGCATCCGGGTTTAATTGATAAGCTTTTTCGAAATAAGGAAGCGCTTTCTTGAATAATCCTTTAGCTTTATCTCTTTCTTCATTATATTTTTTTACATCGGCGATATTATTAGCTTCTTCTAATTGCATTACTCCCTGGTTAAAATATATGCGTCCGAGATTCGATTGGGTTTCTGCGTTTTCACCGTCTAATTCGATTGCCTTAGCGAAAAATTCTTCCGCTTTCGCATAATCTTTAAGACCTGATTCGTATACCCTCCCTGCAACATCATACAATTGAGCGTTTGTCGGATCATTTATGATGGCGGCATTTATGTATTCGATAGCTTTATCATTTTGTTCGGCGTTGATATAGAGGCTGACGAGGTTCATTATGAAGTACGATTCCTTAGGGAAAATAGACAGTCCTTCTTCAAGTGTTTTCTGGAAGTTAAGAGAGTCTTTTATATTTTTATATTCATCAGCAAGGTATTGCAACATATCATTTCGCTTGTAGTCTATTTTGCTGGCGCGTTTCAGCGCTTCTATGGCGAGTGTATGATCATCGTTCAACTGGATAGCTGCAATAGCGGCATAGTAATTAGCATAAATATAAATGGAATCGACGGTTTCTTCTCCCGGTTTCACCCCTTCTTTTATTAGTTTACTGTCGGCTATTTCAATATATTGATCGAATAAATCGAAAGATTTTTTGTAATCTTTCTGTTCAAAGAAATAAGCGCCTCCATTCAGATAATAAGCCATATTAGCTTTCAGGGTAGACCTGATATCTTTAGTGAATTTAGGTTTCACCTTCCCTTTTGCGTCGGGAAGGTTATCCAGTTCATTCGCTTTTTTAAAGTATGGGTATACGTACATTAACGCTTCATACATCACAGCTTCGTTAGGTTGTTGGCTTAACATCTGTTTTGTGTTTTCGCCGGTAAATTGTAAATCTTCAATTTGACCTGCCGTATACCATGTCTTTGCGTCGTTTTTTGTTTCTTCATGTTCCAACGCTCCTTTGATTTTCGTTCTTGCTTCTGCGAAATTAGGTTTTGTATCTTTCGCTAATCTCAAAGCTTCCGAAACAGCTTTCTTTTGTCCGAAAGAGACGGACGCAAGTAAGCAGAGTCCAAGTGTTAATACTAATTTTTTCATCTTCTTTTACTAATTTGATGTTAATAATTTTTATTCTAATTTATCGTTATTTTCACTGTCTTCCGTATCATCTTCCAAAGTAAAATCCTCATCATCTTCGTCATATGTCCCATTTTCTGCGGGCATAAAGTCTTCGGCATCCATATTACCGTCACTGATTATCTCGTCATCGTCGGTTATTCCTGCCTCTTGCAAAAGACCTTTATTAGCAATTTTTTCTTCTTCCGTTTCCGAGATCACTTTACATACCGATGCGATTTCATCACTTCTCTTTTCCAAATTGATAAGTCTTACTCCTTGTGTTGCACGTCCGATAATATTCAAATTTACGACATTTATTCGGATTGTAATGCCGGATTTGTTAATTATCATTAAGTCATTTTCGTCCGTTACGGATTTTATATCTACCAGTTTCCCGGTTTTTTCCGTTATATTAAAGGTTTTAACGCCTTTACCGCCGCGGTTGGTGATACGGTAATCTTCTATTTTCGAGCGTTTTCCATATCCTTTTTCCGATACAACCAGGATCGATTCTTTCTTCGGGTATTTTATGCAGATCATACCCACAGTGCAATCGTTCTCATCATTGAGCGTCATGCCGCGTACGCCTGTGGCCGTACGGCCCATAACGCGTACTTTGTTTTCATGGAAGCGTATCGCACGGCCATTTTTGTTAGCGATTATCACATCATTATTTCCGTTCGTCATACGAACCTGAATGAGTCCGTCGCCTTCGCGCAACGAAATGGCAATTACTCCGTTTTGGCGCGGGCGCGAATAAGCTTCCAGCAAGGTCTTCTTTATGACGCCTTGCTTTGTGCAAAACAATAAATAATGTGAATTAGCAAATTCGGCGTCTGTAGTGAGGTTTTTCACTCGTATGAATGCGTTCACACCGTCGTCCGCATCGATATTGAGCAGGTTCCGGATAGCGCGTCCCTTCGAATTACGGGCGCCTTCCGGTATCTCGTATACTCTTTTCCAGTAACATTTTCCTTTAGCGGTGAAGAACAGTAGCGTCGCATGCATGGATGCCGGATAGATATATTCGACAAAGTCTTCGTCACGGGTATCGGAGCCTTTAGAGCCTACGCCGCCGCGCGCCTGCGTACGAAACTCGGAAAGCGGCGTACGTTTGATATATCCCATGTGTGAAAGCGTTATGATCATCTCGTCGTCGGAATAAAAATCTTCCGGGTTCAGCTCTTCCGATGCATATACAATATCCGTTTTGCGCTCATCTCCGTATTTGTCAATGATCTCCTGCAGTTCGTCTTTTATTACTTCCATCAGGATATTTTCATTTTCAAGTATTTCTTTTAAACGGGCGATGGTTTTCCTGATTTCTTCAAATTCGGCACGCAGCTTATCCTGCTCTAATCCCGTCAACTGGCGCAGACGCATCTCAACAATAGCGCGAGCCTGAATATCCGTCAAGTCAAAACGGACGACCAAGTTAGAAACGGCTTCCTGCGGACTGCCCGATTTCTTGATGATAGCAATTACTTCGTCAATATTATCGGATGCGATAATTAATCCCTGCAATATATGGGAGCGTTCTTCGGCTTTTTTCAAATCATATTTCGTACGACGTATGACGACTTCTTTGCGGTGTTCGATAAAGTAGCCTATCATATCTTTTAGATTCAACAACTTCGGACGGCCGTTTACGAGAGCAATATTATTGACGCTAAAAGACGACTGCAGCGCCGTCATCTTGTATAATTTATTAAGTACCACATTGGCATTTGCATCGCGTTTGATATCGACAACAATACGCATGCCGCTACGGTCGGATTCGTCGTTTACGTTCGAGATGCCTTCGATGCGTTTCTCGGTTACAAGTTCGGCTATATACTTAATAAGTTCCGCTTTGTTAACTAAATAAGGAATCTCATTTATAACAATCTTATCGTGCGTAGACGATGTTTCGATCTCTGCTTTTCCGCGCAGGACGATACGTCCGCGTCCCGTCTCGAAAGCATCTTTAACGCCCGCATATCCATAAATCGTTGCGCCCGTAGGGAAATCCGGCGCTTTGACATATTTCATCAACCCTTCGATATCAATCTCTCCACGGGTATCGATATATGCCTGACAGGCTTGCAGTACTTCCTTCATGTTATGAGGAGGCATGTTCGTCGCCATACCTACGGCTATACCCGACGCCCCGTTTATCAGCAGGTTAGGTATACGCGTGGGTAACACCGTCGGTTCATGCAAGGTATCGTCGAAATTTAACTGAAAATCAACCGTATCCTTGTCTATATCGCGTAACATCTCTTCAGCCAGCTTACTCAGGCGTGCTTCCGTGTAACGCATAGCCGCAGGGCTGTCTCCGTCGACCGAACCGAAGTTCCCTTGCCCGTCAACAAGCGTATAACGCATCGACCATTTCTGTGCCAGACGAACCATTGCAAAATAAACGGACGAATCGCCATGCGGGTGATACTTACCTAAAACATCGCCAACCATTCTCGCCGACTTCTTGTACGGCTTATCCGAATTATTGCCTAATTCGTTCATCCCGAACAGGATACGCCTGTGAACAGGTTTAAAGCCATCCCTGACATCCGGGAGGGCGCGTGAGACAATCACGGACATTGAATAATCAATGTACGCGGATTTCATTTCATTATTAATATCGATCTTAATAATTCTGTCTTCAGTCATTTCTATATTAATTAGTTCTACAATTTATTTCCCCATATACATTAATTTATATGTATACTTCCTCATATATCAAAAAAGTGCACTAAAGTACTGCTTTTTTGATTCATGGCAAAATCAAAAAGCAAAAAAAAACAAACGGTTATCCTGTTTTTTTAATAATACGTTGAAAATAAATGGATTACATTCTATAAAAAAACTTTTCATCGTATGAACTTGTAAAAACGAAGTTTTTCATGTACGTTTGTCGCTCATAAATCGAAAAATAATAAAAGCATAAAGGAATGGCTTCATTCGAAATACGGTTGACAGCTAATATTTAATGCGTTGTTTTTTAGTACAGAAAATGAAACGAACGACAAAAAAACTTTTGTATACGGGGAGTATAGTTATTATACTTGCGGCAGTCGTCGCTTGCGGTTCCGGCGCTTACCGTATGCTGTATATGCCTAACTTCACGCCTGCCGTGACAAAATATGTATATATTTGTGAGGATGATAAGAATTTTGGGCGGTTGTGTAAAGAACTGCGCGATTCGGCCGGTTGTAAAAATATAAAACTCTTCGAACTTCTCGCAGAATTACGTAAATATCCCGCAAATATGAAATCGGGACTTTATGCGGTCGAACCGGGAATGAATAACCAAACCTTGTTGAACCGCTTACGGTACGGCCAACAGTCGCCCGTTCGCCTGACATTCAATAGTGTGCGTATGATAAATGATCTTATTGGAAAACTTTCCGCACAACTTATGCCGGATAATGACGATTTTCTCGTGTATCTCGGCAATGAGGATTATTGCAGGTCACTCGGATTCGACACGGCAACAATCAAAGCAATGTTCATCCCCAATACTTATGAAGTATACTGGAATACAACCGCCGACAAGCTGATAAAGCGTATGAAACGCGAATATGATACATTCTGGACGACAGATCGCCTTAAAAAAGCGGAAAATATACGCTTATCACCCCTTCAGATATCAATCCTTGCTTCCATCGTGGAAGAAGAGACGGCCATACCGGAAGAATATCAGATAGTAGCCGGTTTATATATCAACCGTTTAATAAAAGGCATACCGCTTCAGGCAGATCCGACCGTAAAATATGCCGTAGGGGATTTTTCCTTGAAACGTATCCTGAATAAACATCTCGAAGTAGATTCTCCATACAACACGTATCTGTATGAAGGATTACCTCCGGCCCCTATACGTATTCCATCCGTAAAAAGTATTGATGCAGTATTAAATTATATGCATCATAATTACCTGTATATGTGTGCTAAAG
>JAITBC010000216.1 GCA_031283785.1 Tannerella sp.
TGGCATTGCTGGTTAACAAAATCTATAAAGGCGACAGGCGCAGTTATTTCAAATGGTTAAAAATATGTGTAATTGCATGGTTTTCTCATATATTTCTTGACGTGTTCAACACTTATGGTACGGGTATTTTCGAACCTTTTTCAGATATCAGAATATCGTATGACGCAATAAATGTTTATGATTTAATATATTTAATACCTGTGTTAACACTAACAATACTATTTGTGTTCGTCATCAAAGATTACATGAAAAAAATTACGGTTGCAGCTATAGCCATAACGTTTTCATTGATGTACATAATATTTGCCATTTCGGTCAAATTAAACACAGAAATCAATGCGCAAACACAATTTGTAAAACAAGATATCTATCCCGTGCAGGCGTCAGCTTCGCCATTGCCGATGTCGAGCCTTGCATGGCAAGTTGTTGTCGAATACGATGAAGGTTATTATGTTGGAATATATTATGGTTTCTGGAAAAGTAAAACGAATTTCAAGTACGTTCCGAAAAATAAACATCTGGAGAAAGATTTCATCAATTACGATAACTTTCGGAAATTTCAACATTTCACAAAAAACCGTTATACTCTCGAGCAAATAGACGGGCAAGTGTTTATGAACGATTTGCGGTTCACCTCACTGGAAGAAGGAAAAAGCGCTCTGAGTTTTCCATTGCATGTTCACGAAAATTCTCTGGAAATAGGACGGACACTGCTCAACCGTCGCATTACTTTCAAGAATGTAAAGGAACATTGGCGACGATTAACAGAGAAGCAACACAGTTTCTCAGGGATTACTCGTCGGCCGGACGCATAGAAAACGATATCAAGTGATATTTGGGCAACATATACACATTCAGCAAAAATGAATCCCCAAAGAACGCAAAGTTTCGACGGTATATGAAAACTTTGCGTCCTTTGCGAACAGACTTTGCGCCCTTTGCGGTTAAAAACATTCATTACAGGTTATTTATTTCGTTTCGCCGATTTAAAAATTCGCTTGGATGACACAGATAAAACAGATTATCACAGATTGTTAAATGTATTTATTATTAGCGTCTATTGAAATCTGTCCGTATTTATCTGTGAAAATTCATACAAACGGAGATTTTGTCTTTCGCAGGATTTTACATAACTTTGCAGTCTGTTATTTTATTAATGTATGTCTGTAAAGCGAATCAAATATAGTTTTATAACAGCGCTTCTGTGCCTGTTTTTCGATCTGTATGCCGGCGAGATAACCGTCCGACGGATACCTGTTGCAAAACAATTGTCATCCAGCACGGTTTACCGGACGTTTCAGGACAAGGACGGTTTTGTGTGGCTGGGTACGACAGACGGATTCTGCCGATATGACGGTTACGAGATGAAAAGTTTCCGTTCGGAAGTTTCCAGTCCGACTTTCCCTTCAAATTATATTACGGGAGGCTTTGCCGAAGACACATTAACCCGAACTATTTGGGCAGGAACAGAAAAGGGTGTATTGGTAATAGACGAACACACTCACACGATTACCATTCTGGATACCGCATTGCTGGAGCAATCGCCCATTCGCCAAATACTGTATGTCGGCGACGCCATGTGGGTATGCTCCGATTTCGGACTGTATCTTTACAATCTGGATAAAACGCTGAGAAAAAAATACCTCAGCGGCGCAAACAGCATCCATATAGATAATCGTGGAATAATAAGAGTGACCGTTTGGCGTGGCGGCATGTATTATTTGGACAGAGCAAGCGATACGTTCAAGCCGTGTCCCAAAATCGGCGGCAGCAACAACCCTCACAAAATCTTTCAGGATAATGCGGGCGGTTTTTGGATATGTACATGGGGCGACGGACTTTATCGCTTTTATCCCGACAGCCCGACGCAGGATATGTACAGGCGTGTCTCGGTTTCAGACGATAAAAAGATTGACTTTGGCATTTTTTTCGATATCGAACAGGACGACGCCAACGGTTATATCTGGACATTATCGTATTCAGGCGTAATTGTATTCAAACCCGAAGACAACCGCATTGTACCGGTAAACGAACTGGCGGAGAAAATCAATGGCCAAACTAACTTTTTTTCGGATATAATGAAAGACAGAGACGGGAATATTTGGCTGGGAACATATAATCAAGGCGCTATTCTGGTCTGTCCGGGGCGGAATGCTGTCGTCAATTGCGATTTGAACTTCATCAAGGCAGAAACGGGATATATACCGAATATTGGAAACGTGTTTGAGGACAATGAGGGCGAACTCTGGGTTGCGCAGAACCGTCTGGGAATATACCTGCTTGAGAGGGAAAATTCAGAAATCCGCAAATTAGATATTCCTGAAATTAAGGACATTTTTTCTATTTGCAATTGTTCGGCGCTGAACGAAATCTGGGTTGCCGCAATGTATGTCAAAAATATTTACCGTTTGCGGAAGATGGAGGGAAAAGTCGTTTTACTTGGAATGACAGATATGAACGTTGAGGGCAATACGCGAGCCATAAAATTCCTGCATGAAGACAAAAATGGCGTCGTGTGGGCGACGACTGATAATACTCTGTTTTCGTGGAATCGCGACGGGTGGCATGTCGTGAACAGCGATTGCGGAAACATAACCGGAATAACCGAGGACAGCGAAGGCGCAATATGGCTCGGCACAACCGAAAACGGATTATGGCGGGTTATACGCGAACAAAACGAAACAGTAATGAAAAATTACAATATCAATACCTGCTCGATAGCAGGGAACAATATTTCGTGTATTGACGCCGACGCTAAAGGATATTTATGGTTTTGCGTGAACGAGAGGCAGCTGTACGGATACGATATTGCCCGGCAACAGTTTACGGATTATACACAAAAGGCGAATGTCAATAACATGGTTATCTTTAATATTGTTGCCGACAATAACGGGCATATCCTGATTTCGAGCAGCAGGCAGATTGTGGAATTTAATCCCTCTACCGGCGCTTCGATACGGTTTGACGCGCAGAGCGATATCATCATCAATTCGATGAATAAAAATGCTGTAACCAAGATACGCGACGGCTCAATCGTGTTCGGAGGCGACGGGGGAGCCTGTATTTTCACCTCGTCGCCGCAGTTGGATATGCCATGTAAAAAGGTAAAACCGACAGTTACCGACGTAAAAATCAACGGGAAACCGGTCTATAAAAGAGAAATAAACCGCCGAAACAGCAACCGGCAAAAGGAACTTATCCTGTATCCCAACGAGACAAACCTCGAAATATCCTTTTCTTCGTTCAACTATTTGAATCCCGGTAAAACAGGATATGCCTACAAACTGGATGAGGTCGATGAACAGTGGATTTATACGGAATCGAACCGTAATTTCGCCGTTTATAATCAACTGCGGAAGGGCAAATATACTTTCCTTGTCAAATCGACAGGGGATAACCAACTTTGGAGCAACGAAATTACACGACTGGTTATCATTAAAAAGCCGGCATTTTACGAAACCGGATGGGCGTATGCCGTATATGTCGCAATAACAGTGTTGATTCTGTTTGCCGTATTGAGATTCTACCTCAGCCGTGTCAAGCTGCGCAATGAACTGCATATTGCACAGATAGACAAGGAAAAGTCTGAAGAACTGATTCAAGCCAAACTTCGCTTTTTTACGAATATTGGCCATGAATTTCGCACTCCGCTAACACTGATTATGACGCCATTAAGTACGCTAATCAATCATTTGACGGATGAAAGCCTGAAACAAAAACTAAAGACGATTTACCGAAGTGCGGAAGATATGCTGGGTTTGATTAATCAACTGCTGGATTTCCGCAAACTGGAGATGGGAGGAGAAAAACTGAAACTTTCGTGCAACGATTTTGTGAAATTTGCAGAATACGTACATCTCGCTTTCAAGGATGTGGCCGAAAACAAATCTATTCACTTCACTTTCGAGAGCGATATCAGGCAGATGTTCATGGCTTTCGACAAAAGCAAAGTCCGTAAAATCATTAACAATTTATATTCAAATGCTCTGAAATTTACATCGGAAGAGGGATATATAGCCACAGCGGTGAGATTTGTACAGGAAGGCGAACGGGAATTTGTACGCATAGATATTACCGATAACGGCTGCGGCATTCCCGAAAAGGAACAGCAAACGATTTTTGAACGTTTCTACCAAAGCGAAAGTAACGACCCCGACAAAACCGGCTCGGGAATCGGCTTACATCTGGTGAAGGAATATGTCGAACTGCATGGAGGACGAATTTCCGTCAGAAGCAAAGTCGGCGAAGGCAGTGTATTTTCGGTATTTATACCTGCGGATTTGCAGTTTGCGAATAACATTATCGAAACGGATACAAACGTCTCCGATTCGCCTGTGCCATCTGAAACGAAAATCGACGACAGTCGGGAACGAAAGACGCTGCTGATTGCAGAAGACAATCGAGAACTGCGATGTTTTCTGGCAGAACAGCTGGGCGACAAATTCGCAGTACTGCAAGCCGCCGACGGAAAGCAGGGACTGACAATTGCCATGAAGAAATTGCCCGACTTGATTATCTCGGACTTGATGATGCCGGTGATGGACGGCGTAGAGATGTGCCAACGTCTGAAAACTGACATTCAGACTTCCCATATTCCCGTTATTCTTCTGACCGCAAAACTGTCGGACGAAACCAAAATCGAAAGCTACAAAGCAGGAGCCGATTCATATATTGCCAAACCTTTTAATTTTGAAGTCTTATTAACCCGTATTGAGATGCTTATCGAACAGCAGGAGAAACGTAAAAAGCTTTTCCACAAGACTATCGAAATAATGCCAAGCGCCATAACTACTACCTCGCTGGACGAGGAACTGATGAAAAAAGCCCTGCTGGCTGTCGAAAAAAACATTGACAATTCCGGTTATTCGGTGGACGACCTGTCCACTGAACTTGCCCTCAGCCGTCGGCAACTGTCACGAAAGTTTCAGTCGATAATTGATTTGTCGCCAGGAGAATTTATCCGTTCCATACGTCTTAAACGGGCGGCGCAACTGTTGAAAGACAGTAAGTATAATATATCGGAGATTGCAGATATGGTCGGATTCAGTACAATCAAGTATTTCAACATAAATTTCAAGGACGAATTTGGCGTTACACCCTCGCAGTATCGCGATAAAATCATGAATTAGTTTCTGTCCACGAATTTTTAAATCGGCGGAGCCAAACTTTAGTTCGACGAAGTCAATTACACGAATTTTACTGATTTTTTGACAGAAAGAAAAGAAATTTGCGAACTGCGTAACACAAGTAATAACCTGAGTTTTGGATAAGCGAATCCGAAAAACGTAATTGATACAGGTAAACAAACCTCCGATTAATAAATGCGTTCAAGTTTTTAATGAGTTTTAGCATCGTCTCAGCCAAAAACAAGTCTCCGGACTTGCTGCAAAGCAGGAACTTTGTTTCCAATCCGGCGTAAATTTTCGGGTATTTTCAAAAAACAAGAGAAGCAGACGGAATTTGCACGAATAATACAAACGT
>JAITBC010000233.1 GCA_031283785.1 Tannerella sp.
CAATATAGTCTTTCAAAAGTTCCGTTTCTTCCGATGTCAGTTCAGAACTTACTTCGCAATCCGAAACATAGTAAATTTTATCTCCGACTATCTCAAAGTGCTGGAACAGCGAACTAACTTTCGCGTTGATGCCATTGTTTTCGCGATAGTATTCCATTAAACCACGCTTCGGTTTAGCGCATGATTCAAATTCACGCTCCGCAAGTTAATTCAAATCGTCAATATATCCTGTCACATCTTTGGAAGACATATTCAGCATATCGCATGCCTCACCATACTCATTGTATTCGCAAATTTTCGGATAGATTTCGTTGTAGAATTTTATGGTTTTCATTTTTAGTTCCTCACATTTCCATATTCATTGACATTTCTTCGTCAAGTTCCTGTGTTTGAGGTTGCTCAAATTCCGCTTTTGTCAGCAATTCGTAGTCCTCAGAACAACCGAAAATCTGAATTTGAACATCTTTCCCGCTAACGCTACAATCTCGTTTCATCACACCCTCACCATATGCATCGTACATTTGACCGAGTAAATGTAACTTCAAATCGTGTCTTTCGGGGGCAGTCAATTCTTCCGAAAACGCACATTCAGTAACCATTATCAGCTCGCCGTTTTCCGCTTCGTAGTGCTGATTTATTGATTTCACCTTATCGTGTTCGGCGTAGTTATCGTTGTAATGTTCGGTAACTAAAATTGGAACACAATTTTTATTCAGAATTTTTGCGGCGGCATCGGTATTTATGAAATTTGTTACATCACGCATATGATTGTTTCTGTCAAAAAACATCGGTGACAAAGGCGTGTAAAACCGCTCTGTTATCAGGTTTTTCGAACTGAATTTGTGTGCTAACTCTTCTTCGGTCAATATCTCAAAATTCTTATCTCTGCTCCAAACGTCCGCATAAAGTTCTCCGGCTATCGTCTTGATTCCGCTCAAGCTCACCGACCGTCCGAAGCCGTTTTCGCCGTGTGATTTTAAATAATCCTTTAATTTGCCGATTTCCCGGTCTGTTAAATTCTCCGTAACATCGCATTCCGTGACGTAAAAAACATCGTTTTCAATAACTTCAAAACGCTGAACCACCGATTTAACTTTGGTATCAACGCTGTCATTTGTGCGGTAATACTTCATTAAACCGCGTTCATTGAAATTGCTTAAATTCCGCGCCGCAATCGCGTTTAAGTCGTCAACGTAATCGGTGATTTCCGCTGATTTTAGTTCAATCGGATTCTTGTCAAAACCGCCGATGTCGTTTTTCGGGTAAATGCGCGGATACACATTATTGTACAATTTTAATGTTCTGACTTGTTCAATTCCGCTCTCAAAAATCGCATTTAATTTATTGCAAATGACCTCGGCGGCATCACAGTTTGACACAGATACCGCGTTCCATTCCGTACCTTTCGGCCGCAAATGCGATGTGTTATTTACGCATAAAACCGCTTTGCCGCCGTGTTTTGTCCAGTCCAAAATATTTGCGTTGTAGTCGTCCCAAAGTACATCGGTCTTTTTTAATTCTCCGATATACTCCGGAACTTTTTTACCGCTTCTATTGCTTCGTCAAAGGGTTTTAAGCCGGTAAAAAATCCGTCCTCGTACATTCTCTCGGCGAAATTTTCCTCATCGTGAAACCGTGCTAACACGCCGTCCATATCCACAAATAATCTTGTTTTCATAACGCTCCTTTACTCGTTTTTGGCTTTGCAAAGCAATGCGTTGGTGTCGAATTTTTCAATCGCCATTGAATTTACGATAATCTTGAATACGTCAGAATCAACAATTTCATCACTCGCTAAGTCAAACGTAGACAGATATTCTGTTCCCGTGAGCAGGTCGCAGGCGGCTCTGAAAAAGTTATAGCCGCTTGTTGATACACCTTGCAGACTCACTCTACCAAATCCAATTTTAAACAACTTATAGTCAATGTGGTATTTTATGCGATTCCAGACATGAAAATTGGCGGTCAGCAGATACAATGCCGATAAGAATTTTCTCGGCACGGCATCCAATCTTGGGCAGTTAAGAAATGATGTTGTGAACCGCACAGAGTGTCGGTCATCGATGAAAAAATCCGCGCCGTCAACCATTTTAAGTTGCTGTGTCCGCTTTTGAAATTTTTCATCCTTAATCTTTTTTGTTGCCATCGCAATCATTTCAAAGTACCCGCTTCGAGCCGCTCGTCAATGCACGCACATTCCGATACCGAGCATTTCCCATGCTTACGGTGCAGGCAATTTTCGCAGTCAACATCGTCTGCCGAGTAGCGAAAGCTACTCTTGTACGCCCCGCCGCCGTGGATGTCGTGGTTCGGGATTTTCCGCATCTCACGCTCGTAGTTCTGAAATCCTGTGTTTTTCAAATCCATACTTGTCTGTTCCCCTTGTTATTTTTGTTTTTGGGGCATAAAAAAACAGGGAATCCGTCTGGACTTCCTGTTAATTTTATGTATTCAGTTTGTATGGATTATTTTTAATTTCAGCGAATTGCACAAAGTTTTGCTCGAAAATTTTGTTATTTTCACAACGAGTATTTTTTTACGCCAAAGCCGCTTAACCCATAATGTGTGATTAGGCGGCTTTGGTGTGAAAAAATATGTTTGTATGTTTTGCACAAACTTTTCATGAGTATTTCATTTATTTTTGTTGAATGTTTTTTCGCAATTTTCCCGACACTCAATTGTTGGCTTTGTTATCAGCTTTATTAGAGGTTGATATCTATATTGCTACACAACAGAAAAATATCTATGGTTTTGAACTTTGAAAATCGGCGGTTTCAAACGCTGTTTTGTGGCTTTGTTTAGCTGTTTTTTGAGGTTCATATCTTTTTTGCGACAGAGAGATTACGGCTCGTGTCACGGGCGAACCATTCCGC
>JAITBC010000266.1 GCA_031283785.1 Tannerella sp.
ATTGAGCTGTGTGAGGTAGGCGCATACACTGATGCCGAGCTGGCAGCATACGACGCATATTGGGACACCATCCGCGTCGAAAACAGTCTCATCGCCGAAGGCTTGTCAAAAGGCGAAGCAAAAGGCCGTGCAGAAGGCGAAAAGACGAGTATAATCACTATTGTCCTCAACTGCAGTCGCAGCGGTTTCTCCATCGAGCAGATGCAGGCAATTACCGGTCTCGGCGAGGAAAAACTGCGGGAAATCCTTCGCTCGATGCCGCTCTGAAAGGTTGTAGATTTAATATGTTAAAAAATAAGCTTATTCGTTATCGAATATTAAAATAACTTTATATTACTTTCATTAGTTTTGCCGGTGTTATCCTGTTTTTTCGTTGAGCATTTCCGCCAGGCATCGGCAGGCTGTTTGTACATCCGGGATGTTTTTTATTATCATGCTGCGTTTTCCGGCCTGTTCGCGCAGATTGCAGTATTTGGGATGTCGTTGTATATAGGAGAGCAGTTTGCTGAAAGCTTTGCTTTGGTAATAGGGGCTTTTGTCGTTCTTGACGAGATGGATGTTCATCAGGTTTTTTTTAAGGATAAGTTTTTCGAACCCCAATCGTTTGCCGAGGCTGCGCAACGATACGACACGGATTAATTCTTCTCCTTCTTCCGGTATTGTGCCGAAGCGGTCTTTCAGGCGAGCGACGAAAGCGGACAGTTTCTCGTCGTCTTCTATGGAATCGAGTTCGCGGTATATACTTACACGTTCGGAATCGTTGGGTATGTAAGTTGGCGGGAACAATAATTCGAGGTCGCTTTCGATGAATGTTTCCCGGACAAATTCGCGTTCCACATCCTGATGGTTGATATCATCGGAGGCGTATAAATCGGCGAATTCGTCGGTTTTCAATTCGTCTATCGCTTCTTCAAGAATCTTTTGGTATGTTTCATAGCCGAGGTCGGCGATGAATCCGCTCTGTTCGGCGCCGAGCATATTGCCGGCTCCGCGGATATCGAGGTCCTGCAAAGCAATATACATTCCGCTGCCCAGCTCGGCAAAATTTTCAATTGCCTGCATACGGCGCCGCGCTTCCGAAGTTATTGTGGAGAGCGGAGGGGAGAGCAGGTAACAGAAAGCCTTGCGATTACTTCGTCCTACCCGCCCTCGCAACTGATGCAGTTCCGACAGGCCGAACTGATGTGCATTGTTAATTATAATCGTATTTGCGTTCGGCACATCGATACCGTTTTCTATGATGGTGGTGGATATGAGGATGTCGTATTCATAATTGACAAAATCGAGGATCACTTTTTCCAGTTTTTCAGGCTCCATCTGTCCGTGGCCGATGGCAATGCGTGCATCTGGAATCCGGCGACGTATGACGGTTTCGATTTCATAGATGCTTTGTATGCGGTTATTAATGAAAAATACCTGTCCGTTGCGGCTCATTTCAAACTCTATCGCTTCGCGGATGATGTCGGCATTGAAGCGTTCGATCTCCGTTTGTATCGGATACCGGTTCGGCGGCGGCGTCTGGATGTTACTCAAGTCGCGGGCGCCCATCAACGAGAATTGGAGCGTTCGCGGGATAGGGGTTGCCGTCATCGTCAGCGTATCTACGTTTGTTTTCATTTGACGAAGTTTTTCTTTTACGGAAACGCCGAATTTCTGTTCTTCGTCGATGATCAAAAGTCCCAGGTCTTTGAATTTAACGTCGCTGCTTACTATCCGGTGTGTCCCGATGAGTATGTTTATTGTGCCGTTATGAAGCTGTTCGAGTATCTTCTTTATTTCGATGGTTGTACGTGCGCGACTTATATAATCAATCTTACAGGGAAAATCTTTGAGCCGTTCTCTAAATGTTCGATAATGCTGAAAAGCAAGGACGGTTGTCGGTACAAGCACGGCCACCTGTTTATTGTCTGTTACCGCTTTGAATGCTGCCCGTATGGATATTTCCGTCTTCCCGAATCCGACGTCGCCGCATATGAGACGGTCCATCGGACGGTCGCTTTCCATATCGGCTTTTACTTCCGTCGTGGCCTTTAGCTGGTCGGGCGTATCTTCGTATATGAAGCTTGCCTCCAATTCATCTTGCAGGAAGCTGTCCGGGCTATAAGCAAAACCTCGTTCGTTTTTCCTTTGTGCATAGAGTTTGATGAGGTCGCGGGCTATATCTTTGACTTTTTTCTTCGTACGGTCTTTCATTCGTTCCCATGCCCCGGTTCCAAGTTTGCTCAGCGCCGGCGGTTCGCCGTCTTTGCCTTTATATTTGGACAGTTTATGCAGTGAATGAATACTGACGAAAATGATATCGCTGTTTTTGTAGATTAATTTTACGGCTTCCTGCAGTTTTCCACTGACATCTATACGGACAAGTCCGCCGAACTGCCCGATACCATGGTCGATATGGACAATATAATCGCCTGTTGTAAACTGGTTAAGTTCTTTTAGCGACAGTGTTATTTTACCGCTTCTTGCCTTGTCGCTTTTCAGGTTATATTTGTGAAATCGACCGAAAATCTGATGATCGGTGAACATGCATATCTTCAGCGTATGATCCGTAAAACCTTCATGCAGTGTATGGTTGAAGGCGGTAAAGAGGAGGTTGTCGCCCCGGTCGCTGAAAATATCGCGTATCCGTTCCGTCTGTCTGGAACTGTCGGTAAGGAGGTAAAGCGTGTAGCCTTCGGAGAGGAATTTCTTGAAAGATTCGCTTACCACATCGAAATTCTTATGATATAACGGTTGCGGGGAAGTGTCGAACCGTATCGCGGCATCCGTCTGTTTTTTTCCTGCGTGGAAATGGATTTTGCAGAAACGGCCGGTTGATTCCATGAAAGTATCCGGAGTAATTAATTTCTTCCTCATGGCCTCGATATCGGCGAATCCTCCTTCGTCGCGGTTTACGGGCGTCTCGTCCCATAAGCTGCCGATACGTTCTTTACACCATACCATATCCCGGCATATAAGTAAAGCGCTTTCCGGAAACAAATCAAACAGCGAAGCATCCGAATCGTTATGTTTGCTTATTTCCGGTATGATATGGATTTCTTCCATTTTATTTTTTGAAAGTTGTGTCTCAACGTCGAAGATGCGGATTGTTTCGACTTCGTTCCCGAAAAAATCAATGCGAAAGGGGTCTTCATTAGAGAACGAAAAGATATCGACGATGCTGCCGCGTATGGCATACTGTCCGGGTTCGTAAACATAGTCGGTCTGTTCGAAACCGTAACTGTCAAGCATGTCGGAAACAAACATCGGGTCTATTTTTTCACCGTTATGAATTGTAAGCGTATTTTCTTTTAATACTTTTTTCGATAAAACTTTTTCAGCGATGGCGTCGGGATAAGTGACGATGATACACGAAGGATTCCCGTCCTGTAACAGACCAAGCGTTTCGGTACGTAATATCTCGTTGGCCGGGTCGGTATGGCCGTACTTAATATGCCGGTGGTAGGCGGAGGGGAAAAAGTAAACGTTTTTCCCGTTCATCAGTTGCATCAGGTCGTTGTAGAAGTATCCGGCCTCTTCCGGGTCATTTTGTATGCATAAGAAAATGCCCCCTTTTCTTTCAAAAACGGAAGCCGTCACAATAGCTCCGCTTGAGCCGTTAAGTCCCGGCAAAAAGATATTGTGGGCGACGCCGTCTCTTTCCAGTAACGAGTTCGTCGCCTTCACATGCGGATGAGTCTTATATACGGATTTTATCTCCTGTATGTCCACGGATTATTTATTCTCCTTTCTTAAGCAAATCATCGAAATAAGCGATTGTTTTTTTCAGTCCTTCTTCCAATTTTACAGCCGGTTCCCATCCGTTTAATTTCTCAAATGCCAGTGAGATATCCGGTTTACGCTGTTTGGGGTCGTCTTGCGGTAAAGGTTCGAATATTATTTTGGATTTTGATCCGGTTAACCGTATCACTTTATTTGCCAGTTCGAGCATGGAAAACTCGCCGGGATTGCCGAGGTTTACCGGTCCGGTAAAATCATCTCCCGTATTCATCATGCGCATCATCCCTTCAACGAGGTCGTCGATATATTGGAAACTGCGGGTCTGCCTTCCGCTGCCGTAAATCGTGAGATCGTTTCCCTTCAGCGCCTGTACGATAAAATTAGATACCACACGTCCGTCGTTCTTATCCATACGCGGGCCGTAGGTATTAAAAATACGGATTATTTTCACCCGGATATTATGCTGGCGGTGATAATCCATACAAAGCGTTTCGGCGGCGCGTTTGCCTTCGTCATAACATGACCGTATGCCGATCGGATTTACATTTCCCCAATACGATTCAACCTGCGGATGAACGGTCGGGTCGCCGTAAACTTCGCTCGTCGAGGCGTGCAGTATTTTGGCATTCACACGCTTTGCCAGTCCAAGCATATTCAGCGCTCCGTAAATAGACGTTTTGAGAGTCTTTATCGGATTATACTGGTAATATATCGGAGAAGCCGGACATGCAAGGTTGAAAACCTTATCCACTTCGGCGTAATAAGAAGTCGTCACATCGTGGCGTACCAACTCGAACCGGTCGTTACCGAGCAAATGCCGCACATTGTTCTTATTCCCCGTGAAATAATTATCCATACAGATCACGTCATACCCTTCGCTAATAAGTCTGTCGCACAGATGCGAACCGATAAAACCGGCGCCACCGGTAACTAATACTCTTTCCATAAGATTTAACTGAAAAACGCCACAAAAGTACTCCTTATTTTTTAATTATCGGCTATTTCCGTTTTTAATTATCGGCTTTTTCCTGTTTTTCAAGCGGTTTGTGGAGTATATCGGACTCGAACCGATCACCTTTAGACTGCCAGTCTAACGCTCTAGCCGGATGAGCTAATACCCCGTAAGATGAAAGACTATTCCATAAAATGAAAATCACGCGCAAATATAGATGTTTTTATTCAAAATGATGCAAGATTGCGCTGTATTTTTTTTTAAAATTTGATTGTAACTGTCGCCTTTCCGGCTTCACCGTTTACGGGCGGGTTCAGTTTTGATATTCTGACGGTTATTTCCGGTATTTGCGGAAACTTGTTTTTAACGGCCTTCATGATGCGTCCGGCAACGTGTTCTATCAGTTTCGACGGTTTCATCATTTCTTCTTTTATGAGGTCGTATATTTCGGCATAGTTGACGGTATCTTCTATACGATCCGTTTCGACGGCGTCCGTATCTGTCGTGTAAGATATGTCGGCGAGGAATGTGCCGCCAATGAGACGTTCTTCTTCCGTTACGCCGTGGAAAGCGTGAAATCTCATTGTTTCTAATGTAATTGTCGTTCTCATGCGGCAAATATATGAAAAATATGTATATTTGTTACGTTATGGATGATAAAACAACAGAAGACAGGAGAGACTTGCGGCTTGCCGTAAGGTGTTCTGCGCTACTGACGGCATTGCCGTGGGTTGTGCGGCTTGCCGAAGCCGTATTTTCTTTGCGCCTGAAACAGTATGGTTTGCAACCGCTGGAACCGGCAGGTCTGGCAGGTATTTTTACAATGCCTTTGCTACATGCCGACTGGGGACATCTTATCTCGAATACGCCCGCTATGTTACTGCTTATCTTTGGGCTGTTTTTGTTTTATAAACGGGGTGCATGGCGTATCTTACTGTATTTATATATGTTAAGCGGTCTTCTTACCTGGCTTATGGGTCGGAGCGCCATGCATATAGGCGCGAGCGGACTTGTTTATGCTCTGGCTGCTTTTCATTTTGTGAGTGGAGTGATGAAAAAGTCGTATCGTCAGCGTGCATTCGCACTGCTTGTAGCTTTCCTTTACGGTGGATTTGTGTGGGCTTTTTTTCCTGCTCTTTACGCAGGGACATCCGTCTCGTGGGAAGGGCATCTTTCGGGGTTGCTGGCGGGAATAGCGTTTGCCTTTTATTTTCGGGATGAAGGGCCGGAACCTCCTGTCGATCCGTTCCCGGATACGGATGGTACGGATGAATTGAGCCGGGAGGAAGATGATTATTGGGATACTTTGTAAAAAATATGAATCCATCCGGCGTCAAATATGGGAGATAGTGTATGTTGTATAGCATCGTTTTTGCTGTTTTCCATGAAAATTGAAGACAAATTACTCCATGAAGAGAAAAAATTGGGGAACTTATTTTGTATTCCGTTTAGTTTGCTCTATCTTTGCATCAAAACATATAATTTTTGTGTTATGGGAAAAATAAATGAAGATCCTTGCGGTGGATTACATAATGTATTGGCTACCGGTACTGTGTTGACAGGTACAATAGTTGCGGAATCGGATTTTCGCCTTGACGGACGTGTGGAAGGCGAAATCAACTGTAAAGGTAAAATTGTTATAGGACCTAAGGGCTACGTCAAAGGCAATATCATGACGGATAATGCGGAGATTTTCGGTAATGTCGAAGGTTCTATACGTGCGCGTGAACGCCTTGTTTTGAAATCGTCCGCCGTCATTAAAGGCGATATTTTTATTCAGACGCTTGAAATAGAGCCGGGAGCAAAACTTAACGGTTCGTGCACGATGTCCGGTAAAGATGAGACTGCAGCACAGGCTACGCCGCCGCCTCCTTCTTCGAATGTGAATCCGGCGAATATTCAGAAACCGAAATGACGGCATAACGATCATAAGGCGGGTTGACTCCGGATCCGCAGGAGTCTGATGCTGTTATCGTTTGTTTTCGGATATAAGATTTCTGATTTTCGTATTGAAATTGTCTGCGCGCAACAACGCTTCAAGTGTTATGTGCATGCGATAACGCCAATAATTATTGGGGTCGGCCGGGGTATTGATCCGTTCGGAGTCTGCATCCCTGCGTTTTATTTGTTCGTCTGCGGCAAACCAGTCCTGCAGAGGGATAACGGTTAACATGGATGGTGATTGCAGATGGTTTTGTATGATTTGTTCCGCTATTTCGGGCAAACACTCATCGGGCGCTTCCCCGTCGCGTTGCAGTATGTTGTTGTAATACCGCTGCGTTTTTTCCCGATCTTCTTTCCACCATGCACGTAAAGGGTTTATGTCGTGCGTCGAAGTTGTACAGACCGAATGACATGGAAGCGTTCGGAGGTCTGTAAATTCGTTGTGCGGCGCTTTTGGCATACGTTCGATTTCGAGGGTAAAGATCTGCAGTCTGTTCATTACTTCGTGGACGGAAGCCGGTATCATGCCGAGATCTTCGCCGCAAACAAGCATATCGGTACTGTTTATCAGAGGGGTAAGGCGGTTTAATGCGGTCTCTTTCCAGAAATGGTTGTGTCGCAGGAAATAAAAATCGTGGTATATACGGTCGAAAACAAGTCGGTTTTCGTCCGACAGTTCACGGTATGCGTATGATTTATAGGCCGATATGCGCGGATGATAGCATTTTGTGTTATAAGGGTCTTCTATAAATAGCGTTTCATTGGCTATACGCATTAATCCGTCTCTGATGATTTGAGATTTTCGGTCGTCGTTTCCTTCGGAAAGTTTTCTTATTTTTCTTTGCGTCGAACAGAACTCGTTAAGCATCAGGTGTTCTGCGTCGATATGAAAGAGGTATTTATATAGTTCGTTGTCGACTGTTCCTCCGAAATTGTCGGATATAAAATGCATAGGATCGGGGGTGTTATGCTGTACGGCATTTTCGTCTTCTCCGAAAATACAGGAAAGAAAACGGGTGTGAATACAGGGTTTTGTCCATCGTTCGTCGAATAGAAGCCCGTATCTGCCTATTTCTTCGCTTGATAGAGGGAGGGCTGGCCTGAAATGTCCACACAAACCTTCGGTGCAGGTTAAAGGAATTTCCCATATTCTGAAGAAACCGAGGATATGATCGATCCGAAAGCAGTCGAAATAACAGGCCAGTTTGTTAAAGCGTTTTTTCCACCACGAAAATCCGTCTTTTTCCATGACATCCCAGTTATAAGTGGGGAACGACCAGTTTTGACCGGTGTCGGAAAAGTCGTCAGGCGGAGCGCCTGTTTGTTGCTGCATGTTAAAATACTTGGGTTCCGTCCAGGCTTCGACGCTGTTGCGGTTTATTCCGATCGGTAAATCTCCCTTCAGCACGACCGCATTTTGGCGGGCATATGCGGCGATGGATTCAAATTGTGTATGCAGCGTGTATTGAATAAAAAACAGATATAAAAATTCATCATATGCTTCATTGTCGGGATGGCAAAGGATTTCAACTTTTTTGCGTTCATACCGTGCATATTCCCCCCATTCGGAGAAGTCCGCCGTATTATTTTTGTCGCGCAGATACGAGAAAGCGGCATAAGGAATCAGCCATTCCCGGTTCTGAGTGATAAATGTCTTAAAATCAATATCTCTTAGGATATTTTCTTTTTCCTGCCGGAAATATTCGTGGTAATATGATGTTTTAATTTTTTCTACCGACGGGTAATCGACAGTTGCTTTTGCATTGAGTTCTGTTTGTGTTTTGTTGAAAAAGTCCATCTTCTTTTTGTCATGCAGCTTTCCTAACATAGGGATGTTTATGTAAAGCGGATGGAGAGCATATATTGAGATAGCGCTGTATGGATATGAATCTTTCCATGTATGCGAACATGTCGTGTCATTCATCGGAAGAACCTGAATGAGATGTTGCCCGGTCATTTTTGTCCAGTCGACAAGTTTTTTGATGTCACCGATGTCGCCGATACCGAAACTGTCTTCCGAACGAAGGGAGAAGACCGGGATGACGCTTCCGCAGGCTTTCCATGAGCGTTCAGGCGTTCGTAACGGATAGTCATTAATAACCGTACGGTGTCTTTTATCTTCGGAGAATTGGCGGATGATGCGGTTTTCGCCGGTTTCCCAATAGCATAAGCTATTATTGCCTCCTTCCAGAACGATGAATTTATATTCCATGGGGAAAGAAATTTCATCGGCATTAAAACATATTTCCCATTGCGGGAAGTTATTGTCGGACATATGTGGAGCGTATTCGGTGCTCCAGTTGCCGAGGCAGTTCTGGTTTCCCGTGACGGCTACTACCTGTTCCGGTTCGGTTTGAGGGGCTGACAGACGTATAATTATGCGGTTATTTTTTCCCGCATTGTCTTCCGTAGTTTTTGTATCATGCCGAACGAAAAGATTCTTCGTGAACGCGGACGTGTAAAATGTCCTGTCTTCGGGTTCGGATAACCAATAATCGTGTAAAGCATACGAATTGCAGCCGTATTCGAACGTTGCGTGATGTAACCGTTTTTCCGCAGTCCGCATGTCGTTTTTGTCTTCTACAATATATCGGTAATCCATCTTTTTTGTCGAATCGGGCACGAAAATCGTCAGGCTCCATTCACCGTCGTTATGATAGAGCATCTTTTTTGCCGCACGGATGATGTTTGCACCGAGTTCTTCACATGAGCCGACGATGAAAATACGTTGCCCCCAGTCCGTGTTGTACTTTATATTAAATGTAATTTTTATCATAACCGTTCAGACAGATACCGGAAAAATCCCGAAAAAATATTATCATTGAAGAATTATAAAAAACGTTTCAAACTCCGGTGAATGTCTTAATTGCATTTTGAGGCGCCACAGTTTTTGCACAGAAGGCATCCTTCCTGGTAAATCAGCGTTTCGGAGCCGCAGTTCGGACATTTTAATCCTTTTGCTTCGGAACCGTCGGGAAGATATTTTTTCAATGCCCGTTCGACACCGTTTTTCCATGTATTGATACTTTCGTCGTTAAGTTCCATTCCCTGTACGAGTTTGATTACCTGGTCGATAGGCATTCCGTAGCGTAATACTCCGGATATCAGTTTTGCATAATTCCAAAATTCAGGGTTGAATTTGCCGTCAAGACCTTCAATTGTCAGTTTATATCCGCGTTTGTTCTTGAACTGGAAATCATAGTGTTTTCTTCCGTTTTCGTCGTAGCTTTTTATGATAGAGCCTTTCGATACATTTTTTGGAAGCATGATCCCCTCTTCGTCGTCGGCAAAGCCGGTAAATATTTCATACGGGCGACCGTTTAATAATCCGACGAAAGCGATCCATTTATCTTTGTTGTTCTGGAATTTGACGACATCCGCTTCGAGTTCGCGCGGACGTTTTGCCATGATGATGGGAGGTTCCATGCAATCAGGATCTTTCTTTTTCTTTTTATCTCCTACCGATACGAGAACTCCTGCACGGGAACCTTCGCGATAAACCGTACAACCTTTGCATCCGCATTTCCATGCCTGAATATAGAGTTTGTTTACGAGTTCTTCCGTTGCTTCATTCGGCAGGTTTATCGTTACGCTGATGGAATGGTCTACCCATTTCTGGATGCGTCCCTGCATACTAACTTTTTGTAGCCAGTCGATATCGTTTGATGATGCTTTGTAGTACGGCGATTGTTGCAGCATGTCGTTAATCTCGTTTTCGGTGTATTTCTTTACAGGCGAATATCCGTTAGCGGTCATCCACGTCACAAATTTATGATGGAAGACGGTATATTCTTCGAAAGTATCGCCTGTTTCATCCACAAAATCCACACGTGCATTAGGATCGTTCGGATTGACTTTCCGGCGGCGTTTATATACGGGAAGGAAAACCGGCTCTATGCCCGATGTCGTCTGCGTCATAAGGCTTGTCGTCCCCGTAGGTGCGATCGTCAGGCAGGCGATGTTGCGGCGTCCGTAGGTTGTCATATCTTTGTATAGATCGGGATCAGCTTCGCGCAGTCTGTTGATAAACGGGTTATTTTCTTCGCGTTTAGCATCGTAAATTTCGAAAGCTCCACGTTCTTTTGCCATCCTGACGGATGAGCCGTAGGCCGCGAGTGCCAGTATTTGCTGCACTTTCTCGGCGAAATCGGTCGCTTTCACAGTCCCGTAGCGCAAGTTTAACGCTGCGAGCATATCGCCTTCGGCTGTAATGCCGACGCCGGTACGTCGTCCCTGAAGCGTTCTGATCCGGATTTTTTCCCATAGGTGGCGTTCCGTATGTTTGATTTCTTCCGATTCGGGGTCGGAATTGATTTTGGAAAGTATCTTTTCTATTTTTTCAGCCTCGAGGTCTATGATGTCGTCCATTATCCGTTGCGCCAGCGCTGCGTGTTTTTTGAAAAGCTCGAAGTCGAAATATGCATTCGGAGTAAACGGATTGATAACGAATGAATAAAGGTTTATCGCCAGCAGGCGACAACTGTCGTAGGG
>JAITBC010000048.1 GCA_031283785.1 Tannerella sp.
GAAATGTATCGAAAGTCGCGCCGATTGACAAATTGAGCGTTGTTTTTGTCCTGATACTGTCGTTTATTTTCCTGCATGAAACCCCGGACCTGAAAACAATTCTGGGCGGACTCCTGATAGTGGCAGGAGCTATCGTGCTGGCGTTGTAAATTTGGATGCAAAGCTTCCTTCGTAATTTCCGCGTAAGCATTTGCGAGTCGACGTCTCCTTATTTCGATTCGCCCATGCTGCCCACAGATAAATTGTTGAAACCGGGCTTCCCGTCTTCCGGCGGGAGTTTTTTTGTTTTTCTGTCGATCACAGTAGCGTCCGGACATTACTAAAAAATTAATAGCGCCTCAAAAAAAGATTTGACCGAATATCCCCTAAAATAAAATATCACAAAATATTTCTGTTTTTCAATCATATATTGTACATTTGCCGAAGTAATTATTATCAAAATTCATATTTATGAGAAGAAATACGCTGACTGTATTTACGCTATGGGCGCTTTGTTTGATTACGACGAACATTTTAGCGCAAAATACGCCGTCCGCCATGAACAGTGTACAAGTTGACGATATATTTTATCATACGGTAGAGCGTGGACAAACCGTATATTCCATTGCGAAAATGTATGACGTAAAAGTAGAAGACATTTACCGGTTGAACATAGGCAGCGACGAAGCTATAAAATCCGGCGACAAGCTTAAAATCCCCCAGAAAAAAACAGTAAAATCCACAACCGAACCGGAAGGAGAGAACGGTTATATCTATCATACGATACAGCCGAGGGAAACGTTATACGGCGTATCCAAAAAGTACGGGGTAAGCGGCGAAAACATCGTCGAGGCAAATCCTGGACTGTCGCACGTGAGTTTTTCAATCGGTAAAACCATACGCATACCCGTCGGCAGAAAACAAAAACCGGCAACGGAAATTGTTGAAAACACAGACGGCGTAAAAGAAATCTATCACACCGTCCCGGCAAGGGAAACGATGTACAATTTATGCAAGACATTCAGAACTTCGGAAAAAGAACTGCTCAAACTCAACCCCGAATTAGCGGGAGGCTTGAGGAAAGGAATGACGATCCGCATACCCCTGAGAATAAACGAGAAAGATATCCCCAGGGAGAATGAACCGGATGCCGGCGAAGTGAATGCCATGCTCCATGCAAGACACAAAATCAGATACATAAATGCTGCGAAAATAGCATTATTGCTGCCTTATAATGCGGAAAAACAACATACGAATACGACCGAGAAGAACCGCTTAACCACCGAATATTATGAAGGATTGTTGCTGGCCGTAGACAGCCTTCGTAACCAGGGCTATACAATGGAACTATTCGTTTATGATATCGGCGACGACATATCGAATCTGCGGAAAATATTAAAGAATGAAGAACAAATACTGAAAGAGGTCAATCTTATCATCGGCGGCGTCTCGATCGAACAGATAAAACTGATTGCCGATTTTGCACAAAGCAATAAAATCAAATATGTGATTCCGTATACGTCAAAAAGCGACGAAGTGTTAAACAACGCCTGTATCTTCCAGGTAAATACGCCGCAAAACCTGCTATATGCGAACGCCGCTTATGCAGGCGCCAACCTGTTTGCCAAATATAACATCATATTCCTCGACACAAAAGACAAAGACGACCAGACCGAGTTCATCAACGAATTTAAAAGGGAACTGAAAGAACGTAACATATCTCATAAAGACGCCGTCTATGAAGCGTCAAACTTCCCGGAAAGCATCGAATCCCTGCTTTCGACGGAGAAATCGAATGTCATCATGCCGGTATCCAGTTCGCTGGATGCGCTGGCAAAAATAAAGACCGTATTAAGTACAATAACGAAGACCAAACCGGAATATAAAATCAGCCTTTTCGGATATCCGATATGGCAAACATATACTAAAGATTGCCTTGAAGACTTCCATACTCTGGATACCTATATATACAGCCTGTTTTATGCCGACAACATGAACCCGAACGTAAAAATGTTTTATGAAAATTACAAGAACTGGTACAGCAATACACCCCCGATGTCTATATTCCCCAAATATGGGATGTTAGGTTTTGATACCGGAATGTTTTTCCTCGGAGCATTACAAGCTTACGGCGCCGATTTTGAAAATAACCTTTCCGAAATCAGATACAAAAGTCTGCAGACCGGATTCAACTTCGAACGTGTGAACAATTGGGGCGGCTATATAAACACAAACGTTTATATCATCCATTACAACAGGGATTATACCATCACACGTTCCGATTTCAGATAATTTATCCCGTTCCACACGATCTTTTTTATGTGACAATCCTCCGAATAATGAAATTAAGACCCTACATTATTATATTATTATTATTCGCCCTGATGACGTCCGGCATTACGGCACAGATAATAATTACCACGCCGTATGAGTTTTCTGCCGGCATATCGGGAGGAACAACTTTCTCGTCCGTCACCTTCAGTCCGAGGGTATCGCAGGGAACGCTTGCCGGCTCCACATTTGGGCTTACCGGACGCATGACAATGGGCGAAAATGTAGGCTTGCAACTTGAACTCAACTATGCACAACAAGGTTGGGACGAAGTATATGAAACAATGCCGGAATACCGTTACAGCCGTCGCTTGGATTATCTGCAAATGCCTTTTTATACGCATGTACGGTTTGGCGGGAAAAAAGTGAACGGTTTTATACACGCAGGCCCCCAAATAGGTTACCTGCTTAACGAATCAACGAATGAAAGCGTGGGCGAGAATAAACCGGGAAACGTCGATGTGCGACACGATATGCCGGTAGAGAACAGACTTGAATGGGGTATCAGCGGAGGCGCCGGGATTGAGCTGTGCACAGGAATCGGCTGTTTCTCCTTGGAAGGACGCTACTATTACTCGTTTGGCGACATCTACGGTACTCAACGTAAAGACTATTTTTCCAAGGCGTCGAGCCAGGTTATATCCGCAAAAATCACCTATCTCATCCCCTTCCTGCAGAGGTAGACCTTTATCCGTACAAGAAGACATACGGCTCCGCCTCTCCGGGAAGAGGCTTCTCCCGGCACGAATTACGTTTTTTTCTTTACCGACCATCCGAAATGCCCCTTCATTTCGGCTAACTCGTAATATTTCCCGTGCACGTATGCCAGCAAATCCGCTTTCCGCATATCGAAAGTGCCGGTTTCGGGATGAATATACCGCTCGTCGGCGCGTACGTTTACGACGTCCGACACAAACATATCATGCGAACCCAGCGCCAAAATTTCCTTTACACGACACTCGATACACAGCGGGGATTCCTCAATAAGAGGCGCACGAACAATCGACGAACTACCGGGAGTAAGTTTCATCTCATCGAATTTGTTATGATCTTTTCCCGATACAACCCCGCACCAATCCACAGCAAATGCCATATCGCGCGTAGTCAGGTTAATGACAAACTCCATATTTTTTTTAATAACAGGATAAGAATATCGCTCCGGACGCACCGATATATAACACATCGGAGGATTCGTACAGATTGTACCTGTCCAGCTAACCGTTAACAGGTTATATTCCGAAGGCGTGCTACCGCAACTTATCAGCACGGCGGGAAGCGGATAAATCATAGTGCCCGGTTTCCAGTCCTGTTTCATAACCGTATTATTATTTAATGATAATATCTTCCTTATTAATTTTCCGTTCGCAATAACGACATTTAATCATGCCGGAATTTTTATCTATCACATAAAAATGTGTCTTCATCGGTTCATTGTTCGTAACGCATTTAGGATTATTGCATTTTACGATATCAACCAACTCTTCCGGCAGACTTATGCATTTTTTTTCGACAACTTCATAATCGCGTATGATATTCAGCACAACATTCGGCGCAATAAGGGCAATACGGTCTATTTCATCTTCTTCAAAAAACTTGTCCGCAATCTTTATCATTCCCTTGCGTCCCATTTTTTTACTTTCCAGGTTATTCCCGAAAGTAATACGGTTACTCATTTTATTAAGCCCTATCAATTGCGCTACCTTAAATAACTGTTCGGGCGGAATATGGTCGATAGCCGTCCCATTCTCAAGGGCGGCAACCTGTAATTCTTTTTTCCTGTTTTCAGACATAAACGAATAATTGTTAATAGTTAATTATAAATTGTCAATTGTCAATTGTCAATTGTCAACGATTATTCCCAGCACATCGCAAATAATCGCTTCGCGGGTAAAGAGGCCGTTGTGTGCCTGCTGAATATAATATGCTTTCGGATTGTCATCCACATCATACGCAATTTCATTTACCCGTGGAAGCGGATGCAGGACACGCAAGTTCGGCTTTGAGTTTTCGAGCATTTTATTATGGAGGATATAAACATTTTTGACGCGCTCATATTCCACAAGGTCCGTGAAACGCTCTTTTTGTACCCGCGTCATATATAGAATGTCCGTTTCCGCAATAATATCCTCCGAAAAAACGGTATGTTCATAAAATCCAATGTCGTGCAACCTGCAAAAACGCTTCTGCTCATCAGGCATTTTCATTTCATCAGGCGCGATAAAATGAAACGTAGGATTGAAATGTGACATACCGACAATAAGCGAATGTACCGTACGGCCGTATTTCAGGTCGCCGACCATCGTTATCGTAAGGTTCTCCAAATCTCCCTGCGTTTTTTTTATCGAATACAAATCGAGTAAGGTCTGCGAAGGATGCTGGTTCGCACCGTCGCCGGCATTGATGACAGGTATATCCGTCACTTCCGACGCATAACGGGCAGCGCCTTCAAGGTAATGGCGCATGATAATAATATCGGCATAATTACTCACCATAAGGATGGTGTCTTTCAGGGTCTCGCCTTTCGACGAACTTGTTGTTGAGGCATCCTGGAAGCCTACCACACGTCCGCCAAGCCTGTTAACGGCCGTCTCAAAACTCAACCGCGTACGCGTAGAGGGTTCAAAAAATAATGTGGCGGCAACCTTCCCTTCCAGCAAATTACGGTTGGGAGTTTCCTCAAACTTCTTTGCATTACCGATAATGCGAAGTATATCGTCCTTCGAACACTGATCAATAGATACTAAACTTTTTTTCAACATAATAATTCGGTTCTTCAGCCACAAATGTAACAAAAAAAATTACAGGAGAAACAAAAACATACAAAAAGTTATAAACCCCATACGACTTCAAAAAATCTCAACGACGCCGGAATAAAGTTCACTTATACAGAAGTTGCCGCAGCGGGTATATCGCCAACCGTCAATCCAGCGGAATAATGTCTTCTTTAAAAACCGTCAGTTTTTCTATCCCTGTATCCGTTACAAGGAAACTGTTTTCGATACCGACGGCGCCGACCTGTGGTATGACAAATTTCGGTTCGATGGCAAATGTCATGTTTTCCTCAAGAATCTCGTTGGAACGCATGGTTAAAACCGGAGGTTCGTTAATTTCAAGGCCGATACCGTGACCTACAAATTTAGCCTGCTGCTTCGTACCCATAAAATAATCCGTAAGTCCGGCCTTTTCTACGATAGAGTATGAAAGTTTATACAGATCGGCACATGCGATACCCGGTTTGGCGGCAACTTCTACGGCATCCTGTATCTCCTGCGATACCCGGTGCGCGTAGTAAGCCGGCTCCGGGAGTTTGCCGATGGAATAAACGCGCGTCATATCCGTGAGATAATCGGTATAATTGCCGGCCATATCGACCATAACCGCCATTCCCTCTTTCAGCACCGTCCCGTTCGCCCCGACAGGACAAAAGGCTGTCTGTCCGTTACCGCCGAGCGCGAAATCATGCGGAGATGGCGCCGCCGCATTATTACCCGCAAGTACGCTCCCCATAAAAATCTTCATATTCGGCCCAAAGGCGCGGAATACGCCGATAGAGCCATGCAGCCGCATCCGGTATTCTATCTCCGCCTGAAACCGGAGGTCCGTCATACCCGGACGGTAACATTCGGATATCCGTGAATATGTCGCCGCATGGCGATCTGCCGATTGCCGTATTTCCGTTATCTCCCACGGCGTCTTAATCATCCTTATACGACGCATAAACGTCGAGGCATTATTAATTTTCCTGAAGCGAAAGATATTTTGCAGGCGCATACATTCGTTATACGATACTTCATCCGTTTCCAGAAACACATTCACGGGCAACGGCCAACCGTTGGCGGAAAAAATATCGGGAATCTGCTCCGGCTTACGAATGGGAAACAGACGTGCGCCCGAAAGTCCGCCCGGACGTTTGACGAACAACAGCGGATCGCCGTCCGCAGGCAGATAGTAATAACCATTAAACACAAGCCCCGTCAGGTAAAATATATTTACGTCCGCAGTAAGCAGTATACCGTCTGCTCCGGCATTACGGACGGCCTTCCGCACCCGCTGCTGGCGGAAAAACAAATCCTTAACCAATTTCTTATCAATCATATTTCTTCCTTTTAAATTTTGCAGCGCAAAGATAGAGTAAGCCACAGGCAATGCAAAATAAAAAACGGGAAAAGACCGTTTTTTTATTCTTCACTGAAAAACGGGTCTTTTTTTTTGATATTCAAAAAATTCCCCTATCTTTGCAAATGAATTTAGTGTACTGTATTTTAAACTATTTACTAACGACTTAGTTATTTTTGTTATGACGGAAAATTACACTGTTGACCCAAAAGATGCGGAGGACAATAAAGTCATGGCGATCCTCGCGTATTTCGGGATTTTATTTTTAGTTCCTTTGCTTGTTGCAAAGACGTCGCCGTTCGCCCGTTTCCATACGAATCAGGGTATCCTTCTATGTATTGCCGGTGTAGCTGTCGGCATTGTACTGAACATTTTAGTTGTCATATTTGCTGCCATATCGGGACTGTTTGTAATGCTGACAGGCTTGCTGAGTATTATTTTCGGTCTCGGTATTTTTGTGTTGATGGTACTCGGTATTATCAATGCCGCCAAGGGCGAAATGAAAGAACTTCCTTTAATAGGCAAATACCGAATCTTAAACTAAGATGAAATGAAGATGATTTATCAGAAAAAACGGACACTTTTTTTTTAGTGTTCGTTTTTTTAGTATGTATTGAATTGACAAATATAACGCTTAATTTTGCATGATTTTTTTATACTGTAAGACCGAATGGAAACATTAAAGCATGAATGTGGCATAGCCATGATACGACTGCTTAAACCGTTAGATTATTATCACAGCAAATACGGTTCGTGGATGTATGCCCTTAACAGGCTCTACCTGATAATGGAGAAACAGCATAACAGGGGACAGGAAGGGGCGGGACTTGCCTGTGTGAAACTGGAAGCCGGTCCGGGAGAAGAATATATGTTTCGCGAAAGAGCCGTCGGCACGGGCGCTATCACGGAAGTATTCGACAACGTATACAAACAATACAGGGACATCCCGCCCGAACAGTTTAAAGACCCGTCGTTCGCAAAAGCAAATCTGCCTTTCGCCGGCGAGTTATACATCGGACATCTGCGATACAGCACAACGGGCAAATCCGGCCTGTCGTATATCCATCCGTTCCTGCGCCGCAGTAACTGGCGTGCGCGAAACCTGGCGATCTGCGGCAATTTCAACATGACGAATGTGAACGATATCTTTCAGGATCTGACATCGACGGGACAACATCCCCGACATTACGCCGATACGTACTTCATTCTCGAACAACTCGGACATCGCCTCGACCGGGAAGCCGAACGACTGTTCCACAAATATGAAACGGAAGGATTGAAAAACCTGGATATCACCCACGCAATCGAAGAGAACATCAACCTGGCAAATATAATCGAAAAAGCGGCGTCGACATGGGACGGCGGATATGTCATCTGCGGCGTGACCGGCAGCGGGGAATCATTCTCCATCCGCGATCCATGGGGCATACGCACGGCATTCTATTACGCAGATGACGAGATTGTCGTACTGGCATCGGAACGTCCCGTCATACAAACCGTTATGAACGTAGACAAAAACGACGTGAAAGAACTGCAGCGCGGAGAAGCTCTCTTCATCAACCGCACAGGAAAAATGAAGACATTGCAGATTCTGGATCCGAAGCCTCTAAGCGCCTGCTCGTTCGAACGCATCTATTTCTCACGCGGAAGCGACATCGACATATACAGGGAACGTAAGAAACTTGGTGAAAATCTGGTCGACGCTATTCTTGAAAAAATCGACTGCGACATCAGACATTCCGTTTTTTCCTTCATCCCCAACACCGCCGAAGTAGCTTATTACGGCATGCTGGAAGGGCTGCAAAAATACCTTGACGAACTGAAATCAAAACAAATAACCGACAAAGGCCTTTCCTTAAGCGAAGATGAACTGAGGGGAATACTGTCGCAACGCATCCGTATTGAAAAAGTTGCAATAAAAGATATCAAACTGCGAACGTTCATTGCCGAAGGCAACAGCCGTAACGACCTGGCAACGCATGTATACGATATCACGTACGGCAGTATTACGCCCTCGGAAGACAACCTTGTGGTCATAGACGACAGTATCGTACGCGGAACGACACTCCGGCAGAGTATCATAAACATACTCGACCGTCTTGACCCGAAGAAGATAGTCTTCGTATCGTCATCGCCGCAAATACGTTATCCCGACTATTACGGCATCGACATGTCGAGCATGAACGAATTTATCGCGTTTAAAGCCGCCATTGAACTGCTGAAAGAAAGGAAGAAGGAAGACGTCATTATTGATACTTACCACAAAGCCAGGAAGCAACAGATGCAGTCAAGCGGGACAATTGTAAATTATGTGAAAGCAATCTACGCGCCGTTCACCGACGACGACATTTCCCGGAAAATGGCCAAACTGCTGAGCAGCCCGACGACACGCGCGAAAATAGAGCTGGTATTCCAGACCCTCGACGGGCTTCACGCCGCCTGTCCGGATCATCCGGGCGACTGGTATTTCTCCGGCGACTATCCCACTCCCGGCGGCACAAGAATGGTTAACCGGGCGTTTATCGATTATATGGAAGAAACTTATTTTAATCAGGATAATAAATGAACTTGACAAAGGCAACATTAATTTTGGATGATGGCAGCAAATACGAAGGATTCTCTTTCGGGGCGGAAAGGGCCGTCACGGGCGAAGTCGTTTTCAATACCGCCATGAGCGGATATCCCGAAAGCCTCACCGATCCTTCGTATGCCGGGCAGTTGATGGTACTTGCGTATCCGCTTATCGGCAACTACGGCGTTCCGGCACGTACAGTCCGCCCGGACGGCATTTCCGTCTTTATGGAAAGCGACCGGATTCATGCGGAGGCCATAATCATCAGCGATTACAGCCACCGGTGCAATCACTGGAACTGCGACTGTACGCTTGCCGAATGGCTGAAGGAAGAAGGTATACCGGGTATTTACGGCGTCGACACGCGAGCGCTGACGAAACGCCTGCGCGAACATGGCGTTATGATCGGGAGTATCGTTCCGGGAAACGGGGTGGACGGAAAGGCTGTCGCCGCCCGGCTCGCTGCGTTCAATTACGGCGCGGTGAATTTTGTTGACAAAGTATCGTGCAAAGAAATCATAACGTACAACGAAGGGAAAGGCCGGAAACGCGTCGTACTCGTCGACTGCGGCGTGAAACACAATATCATCCGCTGCCTGCAGAAAAGAGACCTTGCCGTCGTTCGCGTACCGTGGGATTATGACTTCAACGAAATGGAATACGACGGTTTATTCATCAGTAACGGGCCCGGCGACCCGGATACCTGCGATGCGACGGTACGCAATATCCGCAAAGCCCTCGGCGGCGACAAACCCGTCTGCGGAATATGCATGGGCAACCAGTTGCTCGCCAAAGCCGGCGGCGCGTCTGTCTATAAACTCAAATACGGCCACCGCAGCCATAACCAGCCGGTACGTATGGCCGGCAGCAACAAATGCTTCATCACGTCGCAGAATCATGGTTATGCTGTCGACAACGACACGCTCGGCGACGAATGGGAACCGCTTTTCATCAATATGAACGACGGGACAAACGAAGGTATACGACATCGGAACAAACCGTTCTTCTCCTCGCAGTTCCATCCCGAAGCATGCAGCGGCCCTACCGATACGGAATTTATATTCGACCGGTTTGCAGGGTTAATGTTTTTATAAATGAATATCGGACATGGAAAATAAAGTGATAAAAAAAGTATTGCTTCTCGGTTCGGGAGCATTGAAAATAGGCGAAGCGGGCGAATTTGACTACTCCGGCTCGCAGGCGCTGAAAGCGTTGAAGGAAGAACGTATACGTACCGTACTTATCAACCCGAATATTGCAACGGTGCAGACGTCCGACGGCGTGGCGGATAAGGTATATTTCCTGCCCGTGACGGCGTTCTTTGTCGAAAAAGTGATCGAAAAGGAACGTCCCGAAGGCATCATGCTCGCATTCGGAGGACAGACGGCGCTGAACTGCGGCGTGGAACTCTACAGGAAAGGCGTGTTTGAGAAATACGACGTCAGGGTACTCGGCACTCCGGTTCAGGCTATCATGGATACGGAAGACAGGGAACTGTTCGTCGGGAAATTAGACGGGATAAACGTGAAAACGATAAAAAGCGAGGCCGTAGGGAATGTCGCAGATGCACGCCGCGCAGCCGGCGAACTGGGCTATCCGGTCATCATCCGCGCCGCTTATGCGCTCGGAGGACTGGGTAGCGGATTCTGCGACGACGAGGATGAACTCAATACGCTCGTCGAAAAAGCGTTCTCTTTCTCCCCGCAGGTGCTGGTCGAAAAAAGCCTGAAAGGATGGAAGGAAATTGAATATGAAGTCGTACGCGACCGCTTCGACAACTGTATAACCGTCTGCAACATGGAAAATTTCGACCCGCTGGGTATCCATACGGGCGAAAGTATCGTCATCGCACCGTCGCAGACACTCACCAATGCCGAATATCACAAACTCCGGGAGCTGGCCATTCGCATCATCCGCCATATCGGTATCGTCGGCGAGTGCAACGTACAATATGCGCTCGACCCGGAAAGCGAAGACTATCGCGTCATCGAAGTAAACGCACGCCTGTCGCGCTCGTCGGCCCTGGCCTCGAAAGCCACCGGTTACCCGCTGGCATTCGTCGCGGCAAAACTCGGATTAGGCTACGGACTTTTCGACCTTAAAAATTCCGTGACGAAAACTACCACGGCATTCTTCGAACCGGCGCTCGACTATGTCGTGTGCAAAATCCCGCGCTGGGACCTCGGTAAATTCCACGGCGTAGCACGCGAACTGGGCAGCAGTATGAAGTCGGTCGGCGAAGTGATGTCGATCGGCCGCACGTTCGAAGAAGCCATACAGAAAGGATTGCGGATGATCGGGCAAGGCATGCACGGGTTCGTCGAAAACAAAGAATTTGTCATATCCGACGTCGACAAAGCGCTCCGCGAACCGACCGACCACCGTATATTCATCATCAGCAAAGCCTTCCGTGCAGGATATACCGTCGACCATATACACGACCTTACAAAAATAGATAAATGGTTCTTATATAAACTGCAGAACATTATCCATACCGCGGAAGAACTTGAACGCTTATCATCTCTCGACGAACCGTCATCGACGGAAGAAGCGTCATCGACGGAAAAAGCGTCATCGCCGGCGAATAAAACGGCTTCGCTGTACGAATTGATACGCCGGGCAAAAATACAGGGATTCTCAGACTTCCAGATAGCACGCGCCATATGGGGAGAACAAATGGAAGACAAACACATGACGGAGACCCGTACGTTACGCAAAAAACTGGGTATCGTGCCCGCAGTAAAACAAATAGACACTCTGGCGGCAGAATATCCGGCACAGACGAACTACCTGTACCTGACATACGGCGGGACGGAACATGACGTGACGTATCTCGGCGACCACCGGTCGATTGTCGTACTCGGTTCGGGCGCGTACCGCATAGGCTCGTCCGTCGAATTCGACTGGTGCGGCGTGCAGGCGCTGAACACCATACGCAAAGAAGGCTACCGTTCGGTTATGATAAACTACAATCCCGAAACAGTATCAACCGACTATGACATGTGCGACCGGTTATATTTTGACGAACTCACGTTCGAACGTGTAATGGATATTCTCGAGCTTGAGAATCCACACGGCGTAATCGTTTCCACCGGCGGACAAATCCCGAATAACCTTGCGATGCGTCTCGACCGGCATCATATACCGATCCTCGGGACTACGGCCGGAAGCATCGACAACGCAGAAGACCGTCACAAGTTTTCGGCCATGCTCGACCGTATCGGCGTAGATCAACCTCGCTGGAAAGAACTTTCGACGCTCAAGGACGTCAATGCCTTCGTCGAAGAAGTGGGATTCCCGGTGCTGGTACGTCCGAGTTACGTGCTGAGCGGTGCGGCCATGAACGTATGCTCGAACGAAGACGAACTTGTCCGCTTCCTGGAAGTAGCGGCTAACGTGAGCAGGCAACATCCGGTCGTGATAAGCCGGTTCATCGAATATGCAAAAGAGGTCGAGATGGATGCGGTAGCGGAAAACGGCGATATTGTCGCGTATGCCATCTCGGAACATATCGAATTTGCAGGCGTGCACAGCGGCGATGCGACGATACAGTTTCCGGCACAGAAATTATATATCGAAACCCTTCGCCGCATCAAACGTATAAGCCGCAAAATAGCCCGTGAACTCAATATTTCGGGGCCCTTCAACATCCAATACCTCGCGAAAGAAAACGATATCAAAGTCATTGAATGTAACCTGAGGGCTTCGAGGAGTTTCCCGTTCGTCAGCAAAGTGCTGAAAATAAATTTTATTGACATAGCAACACGCATCATGCTCGGACTGCCGGTCGAGAAACTCAGCGGCAACGAGTTCGACCTCGATTACGTCGGCATCAAAGCCTCACAGTTCTCGTTCAACCGCCTGCAAAAAGCCGATCCTGTGCTTGGCGTCGATATGGCATCAACCGGCGAAGTGGGCTGCCTGGGCGACGATACGTCGGAAGCCATCCTGAACAGTATGCTCTCCGTAGGATACCGCATACCGGAAAAAGCCGTACTGCTTTCTACCGGGATGACCGAACAAAAGACAGCAATGCTTCATGCATCACGCCTGCTTCAGGAAAAAGGTTACACACTGTACGCCACGGGAGGCACACACCGGTTCTTAGAAGATAACAGGATAAAAAGTACGCATGTATACTGGCCAAACGACGACCGTAAGCCGCAGGCGCTCGACCTGCTTCACGAACGGGAAATCGACATGGTCGTCAACATCCCACGCGACCTGACGCCCGGCGAACTCGACAACGGCTACAAAATACGCCGCGCCGCCATCGACCTGAATATCCCGCTCCTTACGAACGCACGACTGGCCGACGCCTTCATCACGGCTTTCTGCACCCTGACGCCCGACGATATCCGAATCAAAAGCTGGGACGAATACGCCTGACACCCCGCCCACGCCCCCGCCCCGCCGCAACCCGCGCCACGCCGCGCCCCGCCCCGCGAGGCTGACGGGGTGGTCAATACCGCCGGTATAAGTCTCCCGCAACACGAGGGAAGAAAAATTCAGTTGGGATAACTCTCCCGCTGTCGGCGGGAAGAAAAATTCAGCCGGGAAAGAACTCATCGTGTACTGCCGGAAAGAGAAATTACCACAAGTCGCGATAAGCTCTCTCGACATAAAAAGTTTGTTCTTTAGAACGTTATAAAAAAAGAGACAAAAAAAATTGGGTGGTGATGTAAAAAGTATGCTGTCATAAAAAATGGCAATCAGGAAGAAAAGTTGTATTTTTGCAAAATGAAAATAACAATCATACTCCATTGTCCCGATTGTCAAGGTACAAAGATAAAGAAAAACGGCAGAAAAATATCGGAAAAGCAGAATTATTTGTGTAAGACA
>JAITBC010000079.1 GCA_031283785.1 Tannerella sp.
ATTAATGTATTGTTCCTGCCAAGTTTATTTTTATTCAATGCGATAAACTCATCATAGTGGATTTTCGGATCACGGCCGTTGTTGATTAAAAACCGATAAATTCCCTCACCCTGTTTCGGTATAGCCGTTTCTTTCGGAAAAACGAATACACAACAGCATGAAAAAATATAAATCAACAACGTTTGAATTCTCATTAACTATCTAATTTTCAGAATCAAATCGACCCCTGTCGACACCGCTCATATCGAATTGTTCACAGGTGGTCTCTTAATTACAAATATCCATTAATCATTTTTTTTCGGTGCAAAAATAGAAAATAATTATGAGAAACAAATATTTGTACCACTTTCCGGTTCTCTTCAAACTAAAACTCGCTTTCCGGATGGATGATCTTTATCTATGGTGGTTAAACCTGTTTCGTAGCGGTCTGCGATACCCACGAACCGAAAAAATAATGGACGGCAAAAGATTTTTCCAGTTTTGCTTCCAATTCTTCCGTTTCATATCCATCAAATATTTGTTGAACTTCCGCAAGTGTCAGCGGGGCGATCAGTTCTGCCGGCAACAGCGTGACTTCTTCTTTTGAAGGACAGGCGTCGTATATCCGGGTTGTCATGAATGGCCCTGTCGTTTTTATTATATGCATCGCTTTGTTTTTGTTTTCCGGTACGGAGATGTTGTTTTCATTGAAAACATCCCTGATAATCTGTTCAAAATATGAATGTCCGGGAATGGATGCCATCAGTGCATTGCCTACAATATATGGCATGTTGTACCGGATGGCATTTGCCGGCGGCTCTAGTCCCATGCAGCAACTGCTTCCATATAAAAGAGCATCAAGCGGCTCCAGACATTCATAATCAATGTCGGCATATAATCCGCCCTGATAGTACAGGATTAAATACCGAATGGCATCCCATCGCTGAACATCGAACGGGAAGGCATTATAACGTGAAACGTATTCGGGGCAGACAGATTCCATAAACCGTTCAATAGCCGGTTTATTCCAGAAACGGTATTCCCATCCGGGATGATGCTGTTTCCATGTTTCTGCGATCTCAAGCAAACATTCCGGAATATCGGGGTCTTCATATATCTGGTGGATAATCTTCGGGATTTTCAACTGTTCGCCACATGATCCGGACAGTGCGACAAGTTTTTCTTTCAGAAACAGGCATTCGGCATTGGTTGATAGGGGGAGGGGTTTGCCGTATTCCAATGACTGGGAATATAAATCGGCTTCGACGTCCGCCATGACGAACGAAGGATGAGTAACGGTCTCCACCTCTCCCAACGGAATACCGTCAAACGGATGATTCTTTATGTAATGCGTTGGCGAAGCGTCTTTGGAGCAGCCGATATTCGTGATCAAGTTTACATTGGGAATGATTGATAAGCGGCTGTTGATGAAGTTATGATACGAATACGGATACCCCCATGCATTTGCGCCCGCATGATGGACATTGAGGTAATGCCTCCAATTTTCCTTGAACGGCCCGTGGCTTGGCATTCTCTCAAGGCGGTTCATCTTCTCGAACAAGGGATATGTCGGCATGCCCATATCGAAGCCTTCCCACGCCCTGCGCCAGCCCGCCCAGCCCCATACGTGCGTCGGATTTGAGAAATAATAACTCCCGTCTCCACGTATAATGCCTTTTTGGAAATTGCTTCCGGCGACATGTCCGATCCGGTCGTCATTCCTGTATTTTTCGAGCATGGCGGAACAGAAGCCGAAAAAACTGTCCGCCGGCAGGCAGTCGTCTTCCAGAACAATCCCTTCCGGCTCATTTTCAAAGAACCAGGTAATGGCCTGGCTTACGGCTTTACCACAACCAAGATTTCCATCGCGAAACAGCGTTTGTACATGACAGTCCCAGTTAATGCATGACGCAATTTTTCTTACCTCTTCACAGATCGCTTTTTCTTCCGAAGACCGGGGGCCATCTGCCGCCAGGTATAACCTGCGAGGCTTCATTTTTTGTATCTGTGAAAATATTTGCCGGGTAGTATCCGGACGGTTGAAAACCAGAAACAAAATGGGAGTTTCAATATTATATGCCAACATACAATGACAATTAAAAGTGTTATTCAACAAGGATTACGGTTTATTATAAATTTCCAGCATTTTATTTTCCCATGCCGACAGTTCATACAGTTTCAAGAATTTTTTTCGCGCCTGCTGCCCCAATTCTTTTGCTTCCTCCGGATGCTCCAACATCCATTTCATCCGATCGCACAAAACAGCTAAATCCGCCCGGTGTTCCTTTTTAACTGTCCGGACAGGGACTTTCAATCCCGTCACCATATCGTCGACAATCTCCGCCAGCCCTCCCGTATCCGAGGCTATCACCGGAAGACGGTGCATCATCATTTCTAACGCCACGTACCCAAATTCCTCATAAACGGAACAAACAACACCCATATCTGCAATACGGTAAAATTGATATAATTCGTCCTTATTCAATCTTCCCGCAAAAGTTACTTTCTGCCATAAACCTTTGCATTTTTCCAAATAAGTGTAAAAATTGCCGTCTCCTGCTATTACCAATTGAGAATCCGGCATGTCTTTCAGCAATAATTTAAATGCATCTATCAGTATGTCAACACCTTTCATTTTTACCAAACGACCGGCAAAAAGAATTATACGGCTTTGTCCTGAAAAAAATAATTGTTTTTTGAGGCCGGTTTTTTCCTCATCTGATAAAAAAATCGCTTCATCTTCCAAACCATTATGTATTAATGAAATTTTATCTTCTGGTATATGAAATTCATTTATAAGTGATTTTTCAGTGTGTTTTGATAAACAAATGATGCGATCCACTTCACAATAGAGCCTTTTTTCTTCTTCAAACAGCGTTGAAATACGTTTTTTCTCTTTATTGGTCTTCTTTTCGGAGTATGATGCGCTTTTTCTGAAACTCCAGTCCTGAATATGTATCGTGTATAAGATTCGGCTGAACGGGTATTTTTCCTTTAACAGTTTTATCAGCGGATATTGGGAGGAAGAGTTCAAATGAAAGTACAGTTGTTCATTCTGATGATTTTTTATATTTATATTAATAAACGGGGATAGTATAAGCAATATGTTACGGTAATACCGGTCATTAAAGGTCATAGTTTCACCTTGTACGCACGGGAAATAATATATACTGTAACCTTCCGGCGTTTTTTCCGTTTTAAATTCTTTCTCGCCGGCATGAAGATGTACGATGCTGAACGCCGTATCTTCCTCGTCTTTAAGACACGATACAAGCTGTCTTATATAGGTGCCTATGCCATATACGGTTCCGTGGGATGTTTCATTGAATAGATAGATATGTTTCATCTCAATATAATTTTTAACCCATACCCTGCGTTGCCGTTTTCCAGCCCTAATTGCCACAGGGTTATATCATCCCCTTTCGGCGTTTTCTTATATATTGCAGAAAGAATTTCTCCTTCATCCGGAACTGTTATTTTGAATTTTTGTTTGGCATACACATAATCCTTTAAAAAAGCACCGTCAAAAGATTTACTTTTTTTTGGAGCCGCGATATGTTTTTCTATATAGCAGGATATGCCTTTCAATCCGGTGCGGACACTGGAATCTGTCATCCTGCTTAAATTTTTTTCCGTGATTTTCCGGTCAATATCCGATAATATGTTATCCGGGTTTCCATTCATAAATCCATTTTTTATCAGGTATTCAATGCCCCAGCCGATACCGCTTAATCCGCTTTCGAAATGAACGGGAACGCCGGCATGTATTTCCTCTGTGATTTCATCCATTAGCTCTCCGGCAAAATCATCGTAAATCGCATTTCCTGTGTATAGGGAATAATGGGCAAAAAAGAGTACAATACCCATTTTCCCATGATACAATCCCAAGTCGGATAGAAAACTTGCATTAATCATCAAATGATTGGCGATACGGGGACTCTTCTTCATCCGTATCTTTCCATTCCATGTGTACCTCTATTCTTACGTTTTCCTGCGGCATAAAATGACGAGGTCATTGCTCTCTCCATTCATCCGGGACAGCTGTTCTTTTAACGGGGATGGCGGCGTGAAAGTCCCGGATTTCGTATGCTCCAGCAGTTCATGCGCCGTAATCATGTCGATATAGTATTCGTCCGTAATCCAACGAGGCCAGACGGGAGGGCCGCCCAGCAGATCGTCGGTCAGCCCGACACCTTTACTGTCCTTTACGGAAAATCCTTTTTTCTGTTGCTTGTCGTAGACGATATATTTTGGCATCAGGTCGTCCTTCGTAGATCCTCTGTTTTGAGAAAAAAAGAAAAAATAATGGTCGTTTTCGACAAGGGAAGATACACCCCAATATCTTTCATTATTCTTAACAAATGTATCATAAGAAGAATACCAGGCTTCAAATTCAACCGGCATTTTGTATTTTCCCATATCAATAAAAGCATAAGGGACCGCATGTACACCGGATAATTTCCATATTGTATCGTTAGAGACATCTCCTTTGAAGTATAATGCGTCGTTTTTATGATAGAACATCGTAAAAATCGTCCTTATTATCGCTGTACTACCCGAATTTTTGATCGGCCCATACAAGGGATTAGGTATGCATGCTATCGTATCTCCTACATTCTGCAATGAAAAAGCAACCGCTTTACATTTTTGTCGGTTTGTCGTTATATCACTTATCCATATGATGGAATCAAAAATGCCGATATATGTAACATCTTTTAATTTTTTGTTGCATAAGAAATTTCCCTCCAAATCATAAAATAGCAATTTTTCCGTATCGGAAATAATGATTTCTTTCTTTTTGCGATCAATTTCTACATTAACGGGAACAATATATTCTCTGGGACCCTGTCCTCGGGATCCAATCTGCCGGATAAATTGCCCGTTCTTATGGAAAAGATAAACATCCAAACGCGCCTTAATGACCAAATAATCATCTACCTGCTTTACATCCCAGATTCTGGTAACAATAATGTCTTCCGGCGTTTTCAATTCAATGTATTCAACACTGTCCGCTATCTCCGATATGGCCATTTGTTTTTCCGTCTCGAAACATTGCTCATAGTCAATGGTGTAAAATTCAGACTCTCCGTCCGCGCCGGGGTCTGTTTGCTTTTTGCATCCTGCAAACAAGATACAGATCATGATAAATGAAAAAATATAACCGTGTTTCATACTATATTATTTTTTAGAAAAGAATTCTAATATATGCTATTGCTTTACATGGCACAGATTCGGTTTGCCGATCACTGACTCATAACTTGACGGAGACGGACAGATCAACCTGAAACGACACTGCTTGCAAGGACCCGTACGATATCGCGTATGTCGCCAGGAATCGCCGTTTGCCAACTCCCCACATAAAATATCGCCGATCCCTTCCCTGATGTTTCCTATCGGCTTTTTATTCAGGTTTGCATATACTTTTCCGTCAGGAGTAAGGGTTATCTTTCCAAAATCATGGGTATTCAGCTCCTGCAGTGCAAAAATATCCTGCCGGTCAAGTTCTATCGCCATAAGATATTCCTGCCGTATAAATATATTTTCTTCAAAGAACTCCATGTTTTTTTGATTATAATACGGTTTGATATTTACTTCAATATTCCGTCGGGATAACTGTTCGCTTAAACGTTCCGCTTTTTCATATTCGCGTACGGATGTAATACCTGTTTCCCACAACTGGTTTATGTTACGCTGCTGTAATCTTTCTGCAATAGCGACCGGCGTATTTTCCCGATATGAATCATTGACTGTGATTTTAAGCCGGAACTGTTCATCTGTGAATAAATTTAACACATCCGTATCTTCAGGTATATTACGGTAATTCACAATATACGTCTTTAAAGAATCCATCTTCCCTAGCGCTTCATACAGTTTATGAAATTCAGGATATTGAAAAGGATCTCCGCCGGTAACATTAACGGATGCCCCGGTATACGATATAGAATACAAAAAATCATTCAGTAGTCCTGTGTATCGGGAATAATGGGCAAAAAAGAGTACAATACCCATTTTCCCATGATACAACCCCAAGTCGGATAGAAAACTTGCATTAATCATTAAATGATTGGCTATACGGGGCAATATTTCTTTTTCATCCGTATTCTTCCGTTTCACGTACACGTCTTTCATAGAACGATTTTTATTTTTTTCTGCGGCATAAAATTATGAGGTCATTGTCCTCCGAATTTATCCGGGAAAGCATTTCTTTTAACGGTTCGCGTGGAGTGAATGCGTCATCTTTCGTATGCTTCAGCAGTTCACTTGCCGTAATCATGTCGATATAGTATTCATCCGAAATCCAGTATGGCCAGACGGGAGGACCGCCCAATATATCGTCAGTCAGTCCTTCGCCCTTACTGTCTTTTACGTAGAATCCTTGTTTCTGTTGCTTGTCATAAACGATATATTTTGGCCTTAGGTCGTCCTTGTCGGAGCTTCTGTTTTGGGACAAAAGGAAAAAGTATTGATCGTCTTCGACTATGGAAGAAACGCCCCAATATCTCCCATTATTCTTTATATATGTGTCATAAGAAGAATACCATGGCTCATATTCAAGCGGCATCCCGTATTTTCCCATATTAATACAAGCGTATGGTTCCGTATGTAGGCCGGATAATTTCCAGATCGTGTCGCTAAATACATCTCCTTTGAAATATAACGAATCGTTTCTATAATAGTACTTTTTCGTAAAAGGCATCTCTACTGTCGCCGTATTACCCGTCTCCTGAAACTTTCCGTACAGGGGATTGGGTATGTAAGCAAGCGTATCTCCCGTATACTGTTGTAATGAAATGGCAACAGCTGTATATTTATACCGGCCTGTCGTTATACTGCGACTAATCCATAAGATGGAATCGGAAAGACCCAAGTCAGTACTACTTTTAAATTTAAATTTTTTGTTGCGCAAAAAATTCCCGTCCAAATCATAAAATAGCATTTTTTCCGTATCGGAAATAATGATTTCTTTCTTTTTGTGATCAATTTCCACATTAACGGGAACAATGTATTCTCCGGGTCCCTGACCAAGACGTCCTATCTGCCGGATAAACTGTCCGTTTGTATGGAAAAGATAAACATCCAAACGTGCATGAATAAGCAGGTAATCGTCAAGCTGTTTTACATCCCAGATTCGGGTAACAATAATGTCTTCCGGCGTTTTCAGTTCAATGTATTCAACCGTATCCGCTATCTCCGATATGGCCATTTGTTTTTCCGTCTCGAAACATTGTTCATAGTCAATGGCGTAAAATTCGGACTGTCCGTCCGTGCCTGAATCTGTTTGCTTTTTGCATCCTGCAATCAGGATGCAGGTCATGATAAATGAAAGAATATAACCGTGTTTCATACTATTTGTTTTTTTAGAAAAAATTAAATTATACTATTAGTTCAAGAAACGAAGTGAAGAAACTTTGCCAGTTTGCGTTCATGCAAAAAATCAAATTTAAGATTTCGCGCCAAAGATAAAAACTCTTTTTCATATAAACAATACTTTTGCGAAGAAAAACTGCAATTTTCAGCGGTTATTTTTTGAATGTGCGAATTTGTCGGCAATCCGTAGTAATTAAGTAACATTAATTGCGCAAATTTGCACAGAAAGAAGAGCGGGTAAAATACGGAAAATGGCATTACGCCTTGTTCGATTTTGTTGCATTTTAACACAATTCCTGTTGATAAAAGCCGGTCGATCGACTCGCCGAGATACATATGACGATTGATTGAACTTTTTTTGGATGGAAAGCCTTTATTTCCGTTGGAATGTCGAAGTTTTTAACTAAGTTTGCGGGGACATTAGAAAGTGTAAGTATGAGGAAAATATTTTATATGATAATGATAGGGGCGGTTTCCGTGAGCGCCTGTATGTCGCAAAACAAGCCGGTTGCAGGAAGTGATATGAATAAGTATGTAAATGAATGGGCGGAAATCGAACAACTTCGCCAACAAGGACTGCCGCAATCGATGCTGCCTAAAGTGGATACGATTTACCGGAAAGCTCTATCGGAGAAAAACTACGGACAGCTGATAAAAGCCCTTATTTTCCGGATAAACAGCATGGGTGTCATCGAAGAAAACGATGAAGGCGCGAACATGATTTTCCGAACGCTCAAAAAAGATGCGGAAATGTTGCCCCAGCCGGCAAAATCGGTCGTTTATTCGATGATTGCACAAATGTATGAAGAATATTACATTCAGAATGGTTGGGTAATAAACCGGCGTACGAACGCCGTGACCGATGTGGATGATGTTCATACCTGGAATGCACGCCGCCTGTCGGAAGAGGCTGTCGGATATTATCGCCTTTCGCTGAGTGACCGTAAGACTTTGCAAAACGAACCGATTGGCAATTTTGGAGACATCCTGCTCGAAGGATACGATGCCGCTGGTCAGCCTTCGTTATATGACTTGCTGGCAAAGAGGGCGCTGGCATATTTCTCCTCGAACTTTAACGTCCATTCCCTGCCACAGCAGGTTTTCGCCATAAATGATCCCGCTTATTTTGCCGATGCACGGGAATTTGTAAAATTGAATATCCATTCGGCTGATTCGCTTTCGCCGGCATATCTGTCGCTGAAAATATATCAGGAACTGCTGCGTTTTCATATCGGGAAATCCGGTTACGGCGCTTTGGCGGGAAAAGCGAACGACGACATGGCGGCGCTGATAGATGTGGACTTGCGCCGTATCGCTTTCCTGCGCGACAAAGGAGTGTATGCCGATAATGACAACTTGTATGAAAATGCGCTGGTAGAAATGGGTGAAACGTATAAAGCATATACTCACAATGTGCGGGTTCTGCTTCAACTCGGTAATTTTTATTTGCTTAGAGGCGACGCATGGAGGAATGATAAAACGGAGCATAATAAAGCGGGTTATGTGAAAACTTATCGTATTTGTGAGCGGATCGAAAATGAATATCCCGGTCAAACGGATGAAAACCTGAAAGCGTTGAAGGATGCTATCCGGAAAAAAGAAATGAATTTGCGTGTGGAAGAATCGCAACTTCCGGACAAACCGTTTTTGGCACTGTTGAAATACCGGAATATGAACGCTTTATATCAGATAACGTACAAAATATCGGAACAGGAAGCGATTGATTATATGGGTACCGGCGGCCGCTCCGGTCGGAAATACAGGAACATATCCGATTTTATACGTTCCTTACAAAAAGAGCCTGAACGGAAACAAATACAACTTCCCGGACAGTCCGACTTTCAATATTATACGACAGAAATCAAAATAGACCCGCTGGAAAAAGGGCTGTATCTGATTTTGTTTGCCGATACGGAATATCCGCCGTTATCGTCCGACGTATGGACGTCCGTTTTTATCCAGGCATCGTCCCTGACGGCTTACGACCGTACGGCGGATGGCGTCACGACCGTTACGGTTACGAATCGGGAAACCGGGGAGCCGGTGTCGGGAGCTAAAATCACAATGCGTAATGATACAACTAAATATTCGTCGTTTATAAGTGATAAAAACGGCATGGCGAAAAGCGCAAAAAGGAGCGAATATCAGACGCCGAACTGCTATGATGTAACATATAGAGACGATAAATTGCTGGTGTTCAATATTTCATATAACCAGCGGCTTTATACCGATAAAGATCACGACAACGCCGTTTTATTTACCGACCGCTCCGTCTACCGTCCCGGACAGACGGTATATTTCAAGGCGGTTTTGTTTTGCAATACGACGGACGGCAGCCGGACGCTGCTTTGCGGGGAAACGGTAAATCTGCGTTTTCGGGATGTGAACCGGCAGATTATTGCGGAAAAAACGCTTACGTCGAATGATTTCGGCAGCGTAGACGGTAATTTTACGATTCCGCAGGGTCTGCTGAACGGGCACATGACGATCGAATGTTCCGATTTTGCCTCTGTTGCCATACAGGTGGAAGAATATAAGCGCCCGACATTCGCAGTGAAATTTAATCCTGTAGGAGGTAATTTTGCGCTGAACGAACAGGTGGAAGTGACCGCAAATGCAAAAGCGCTGGCCGGATATGCGATAGATCATGCCGACGTCAGCTACAGGATCGTCAGGAGCGTAAAGAATCGTTATCTTTACGGATGGTATCCGCCGTTCAACAATAGAAACAGGGAGATCGCTTCGGGTGTTCTCAAAACGGATGAGAAAGGCGATTTTTCAATTGAGTTTAAAGCATTGGCCGACGATGTGAAGGACGATAGGATGATTTACGTCTACACCGTCACGGCAGATGTGACGGATGTTAACGGCGAAACGCGCAGCGCATCGGCTGACGTGCAGATCGGGAATAAACCGTTGCTTGTGAATACGAACCTGCCGGACGAAGTTTCATCCGGCAAGCTGAACGACTATACTGTCGAAACGACGAACCTGAACGGCGACTTCACGCCCGCGTCCGTACGGGTGGAAATCGTACCGCTTAAACAGCCTGCCGGTATCCTGCGGAACCGTATCTGGAGGAACGAACAGATAGATGTTTATACGATTCCCGAAAGCGATTTCCGAAAATATTTCCCGCTCGACGCCTATGGCGATGAGCTTAACCCTGCTAACTTTGAGGAATCGGGAACAATCTCCCGATATGCAATCGAAACGGAGAATAATAAGAAACTGGATTTGACGTCGTTAAAGCAGTCGGGTTATTATAAAATAAAACTTACGGCAGATAACCGGAAGGGCGTTGTCGTTGAAAATATCCGCTATGTTCACCTGTCGGGCGATAAACCTGAAAAGATCGGTAATATGGACAAATGGATAAAGAGCGTGAAGACGACGGCAGAGCCGGGAGAAAATGCGGAATTTCTGATAGCCGGAGGCGCGGAAAATACGTATGTCTATTGTGAAATGATACACAAAGACCGGATTGTGGAGGCGAAATGGATAAAAACCGGCACGACGCCGTCCGTCGTCGCTTATCCTGTCGAGGAAACGCATCGCGGCGGTTTTGCCCTGCAGTTCAGCATGATCCGGGATAACCGGAAGTATTCGGCGGTCGTACCCGTAGTTGTTCCTTATACAAATAAAATGTTAGATGTGGAACTTGCCACGTTCCGCGATAAACTGTTGCCGGGAGAAAATGAAACATGGACAATGAAAGTGAGCAATAAAAAGGGAGACCGTGAAACGGCAGAGATTGTCGCATCCCTGTATGATGCTTCGCTGGATGAGTTCAAGCCGCACCGCTGGCCGGATGTCTCGGCCGTTTATTTTCAGCACGCAAATGCATATCTATACCGGTGGTATTACAATGCGATTGAGATATATGCAGGATCGGAGACGCAAAATAACGTTCCGGATGTCGCCGTCGCCGTTAAGCCTCCGGTTTTTCTTACCGATATAAATTGGTTTGACAGGAGTTACCTTGACGTTTTTTACGTTAATTCGGCGGCATTTGGCCATCCTGTAATGATTAGAGGACGAAGCCTGGACAGGGAGACGAACCGTAAAGTTCTTGCGGCAGAATCGCAAATGGCGTCTTTAGATGAGGTTGTTACGATCGGTTACGGCCGGCTGAAACAGGATGCAGCCGTAGGGTCGCCTGTCCTGCCGGCGGCGGCACCGGAAGATGCACAGAGGGCTTCGGACGACAGGCCGGCACTCCCCCCGGACGCCGCCCTCGCAGCCGTGCAGACGCGTACGAATTTTGAGGAAACGGCATTTTTCTATCCGAATTTGCGCACGAACGAACAGGGCGAGACGCTTATTGAATTTACTGTTCCCGAAGCGCTTACACGCTGGCGGCTGTTGAGTTTCGCTCATACGAAAGATCTTAAAACAGGCTCGTACACAAACGAACTCATTACACGGAAACAGGTTGCCGTAAGCGCTAACCCGCCGCGATTCTTCAGGGAAAACGACAGGATCGTGTTTACCGCTAAAATAAATAACCTGACGGAATCGGAACTTGGCGGACAGGCGTTGCTCCGTTTGTATGACGCGGAGACGATGCAGCCGGTTGATGATGCCGTCATACAATCGGAAAAGAAGCCCGTATTCGGCGTGAAAGCGGGAGAAAGCGCCGGCCTTCGCTGGGAACTTGCAATCCCCGAAGGGCTGCGGGCGATTACATATAAGGTTACGGCACAGGCAGGCACACATGCCGACGGAGAAGAAAAAACGATTCCCGTGATGACCAATTCCATGCTTGTCACCGAAACCCTTCCTTTCAGCATCCGCGCCGGTAAAGAAAAAAATCTTACGTTCGACAGATTTGTGAACAACCGCTCGGCGTCGCTTCGCCACTATCGCCTGACGCTGGAATTTACGTCGGCGCCGGCATGGTATGCCGTGCAGGCGTTGCCGTATATCATGGAATATCCGTACGAATGTGCCGAACAAACGTTTTCACGTTACTATGCCAACGCGCTTGCTGCGACGATCGTGAACAAAACGCCCCGTATCCGGCAGATTTTCGATTTATGGAAAACGTTCGACGGCGGCGAAGCGTTGATGTCGAATCTGGAGAAAAACCGGGAGTTGAAACAAGTCATACTTGAGGAAACACCCTGGGTAGCGCAGGCGAAAAGCGAAACGGAACGCAAAAAACGTATCGGCCTGTTGTTCGACCTGAACCGTATGAGCAGCGAAATGAGCCGGACATTCAACAAACTGAAAAATATGCAACATGGCGACGGCGGTTTCCCCTGGTTTGAAGGACAGCTTTCGAACAGGTATATTACGCAGCATATTGTGGCGGGCATGGCTCATCTTGAAAAACTGGACGCGGCATGGGAAAATAATTCTGCCGAGGCAGCCCAAATGATAGAGCGTGGCTTATCTTTTCTTGATAAAGAAGTGTTGCATGATTATGAGGTTTTGATTGACGGGAAATCGAATCGGGAAGAACAGCATATAAGCTCCCTGCAGTTACATTATTTATATGCTTGTAGCTTTAGCGGACACCGGCATTCAGGGAAACAAAAAGAAGCATTTGACTTTTATCTGGAACAAGCCGGGCGATTCTGGAAAAATTTCTCTACGTATGATAAAGCGATGGCCGCACTTGTGATGCACCGGAACAGTCGGACGGAAATAGCGGCGGCGATTATCCGCTCGCTGAAAGAACGTGCGCAACGGTCCGAAGAACTGGGTATGTATTGGAAGGATAATGTCGCCGGCTATTTCTGGTATCAGGCTCCCGTAGAGACGCAGGCGATGCTTGTTGAAGCGTTCGACGAAGTCGCTTCGGATCGGGATGCGGTCGAAGAAATGAAAATATGGCTGCTTCGCAATAAGCAGGCGAACGACTGGAAAACGACCAAAGCAACTTCGGAAGCTATTTATGCGTTGTTGATGACGGGTGACGGTCTGTCGGACGAATCGAAACGGATAGAAGTAGAGCTGGCCGGCAAGCCGCTGGCAGCAGTAGCGAAAGAACGAATCAACCCCGAACCGGGTACAGGCTACGTGAAAACAAGCTGGCAGGGTAGCGATATCACCGCTTCGCTGGGCGAGCTGAAAGTGAAAAATCCGAACAGTAACGGTATTGCCTGGGGAGGAATGTACTGGCAATATTTCGAACGGCTGGATAAAATTACATCGGCGGAAACAAACCTGAAGATGAATAAACAGTTGTTTCTGCGAACGCTCACGGACAAAGGCGAGACGCTGCAGCCGATAACCGAAAGCGACAGGCTGAAAGTCGGCGACCTCGTTCGTGTAAGAATGGAATTACGCGCCGGTCGCGACTACGAATACGTACACTTGAAAGACATGCGGGCTGCAGGTTTCGAACCTGTAAGTACGCGTTCGGGAAGTCGCTATCAAGACGGATTATGGTATTACGAGAGCGTGAAAGACGCTTCCGTAAACTTTTTCATCCACTACCTGCCCAAAGGCGTGTATGTGTTTGAGTATGACCTGCGCGTGTCGCACGCCGGCGATTTCTCAAACGGAATAACGACATTCCAGTGCATGTATGCTCCCGAATTCGCTTCGCACAGCGAAGGATTCCGCTTGTCGGTCAACGGTGCGGGAAAAGAGTAACCGGACACCACCAAAGTATAGTAAAGGTCCGGTTATCTCAAAAATTACCATATACGTGGTATTTTCAATGAATGAAGATATCCGTATCTTTGTATCGTTAAAATCGTTCACGCAGACTCTCAAATGGAAAAATTATTTTGTGAAGAAATGGTCGATGATATTTTCCTTCTTAAACGAATTGGAGAAAACGACAAAGAGGCATTCAAATGCTTGTTTGACACTTATTTTGTGCCCTTATGCCGTTTTGTCCGTACTTTCGTAAATGATTGTTCGGTAGCCGAAGATATTGTCATGGATATTTTTACCACAGTCTGGGAAAAAAGGAACGAACTGGAAATTGATGTATCATGGAAAGCCTATCTTTTCCGGTCTGCCCGCAATAGAGCATTGAATTATATTCGCGACAATGAGCGGTTTGTATCCGTATCCGACTGGTCATTTTACGACATAACCGAAACAGACCATCCATACGAACTGGCGGAACTGGAACGCCTTATTCGTGAAGCCGTCAGTTCATTACCCGATCATTGCAGAGAGGTATTCCGCAAAAGCCGCTTCGAACACCATACCAACAAGGAAATAGCGACAACACTGAATATATCCGTCAAATACGTTGAGGCGCAGATAACCAAAGCATTAAAGTTGATCAGGAAATATCTTGGCGATTCGTATACCTGTCCTTGATAATTTTTTTCATAAAACCGGTAGGGTTCTCCATGTTTTGTGTGTCTTACGGAAAAATACCATATATATAATGAAAAAACATGTTCCCTGGGATCTGCTGATATCCCATCTGAAACAGGAAAACAATACAGAGGAAGAGGCCGTGTTGACGCAATGGCGTAATACGGACGAAAACGAAGCCTTTTACAGGGACATTGTATCCTTGTGGGAAGAAATTCGCAGTGAAGCGGCAGCTTATGACCCCGATAAGGAATATTACTGGAAACAATTGGAAATACGAATAAACAAAAAAGCAAAGAAAAAATACCTTCCCGTCCCATTGCGCAAACTCCGTATGGCGGTTGCCGCTGCATCCGTTTTATTAATCCTTTCGATAACCGCCGCCTATTGGTTCGGCAAGATTTATTCCCTGCCGAAAATAAGCACTCAGAGCTGCAAGGCTGTGAATGGGAAAACGCAAATCATCCTCCCGGACGGAAGCCTTGTATGGTTAAATATTGGTTCTGTATTAACGTATGAAACATCGTATCTTCGCAATCGGGAAGTAAAACTGGACGGGGAAGCGCTTTTTGATGTATGCGGAGATCGCGGGCATCCGTTTACGGTATATGCAAACGACGATGTGCGGGTAAAAGCGCTCGGCACACGTTTCAATGTGCAGGCGTATTCTGCGGATGCAGATATACGCGTGGCGTTGCTGGAAGGAAAAGTCGGCATTTTTGCAGGCGAACAGATATTAAACATGAATCCGGGTGAAATTGTCTCTTTCAACCGGGAAACACATTTGTTTTCCGGCATGGAGGACGATGTTTCCTTCGAATCATGTTGGGCAAGTAATGCCTGTTCCTTTGAGGCAAAACCACTCGGTTATATATGCAAGTATCTGGAACGCTGGTATAATGTCGATATTCAACTTGACCCGGCAATTTCCGAATCGCAGGTCTACACATTCTCCATCACGGATGAACCGCTTGAAATGGTACTCCGGATCATGTCACGCATTAACCCCATCCGATATTCATTCGACGACGAACGGATGGTTACGATAAAAAATGTCCAACCCTTAAAACAGTAATTACCTATGAAAAGAAACAAGTAGAAATAAAAAAAAGCTGCCGGGCAACACCGACAGCCTCCGGAAGAAAAACTTCCATAATCGTGAGAACATCTGAATCCTGATTGAAAATGAACCTTCGGACAGCGATTCGCAATGTTAACAAAATTAATTTTACAAAAGTATGAATAATATAAGACTATTCAAAAATAAAAGACTTTATTTTATTTCTTTTTTCCTGATTTTTCTGTTCTTCTCCACTCGGATACACGCAGGAGAGATCATTGAAAAAATCACCCTTTCCTTTTCAAACCTTCCTTTGTCGGAAGCTATTAAGAGAGTGGAAGCTGCAAGTAAATACACATTTTTTTATGATGTGAACAAAACCAATCTTCAACATCGGGTCAGCCTGAACGCTACCGATATGGATATAGATAATGCCATAAGAGCTATGCTAACGACTACCGACCTGACATTCAATATTACGAACCGTCAGATCGCCCTTATCCCCTCCCAACAGGAGCAAGAAGATGATCTACAACGGGAAAATGCGAAAAAACGGATTACCGGCATAGTCGTCGACGACAAAGGTGAGCCGGTTGCCGGCGCCAACATCGTGGAGAAAGGCGGGACAAACGGAACCGTGACCGAGGCAAATGGGAAATTCTCGCTGGATGTTGCTGATAATACCGTTTTGCAGGTATCGTATATCGGATATATTACACAAGAGATTGCCGTAGTAAACCAAAGTGAATTTAACATTATCCTCAGGGAAGACAATTTGACGCTGGAAGAAATCGTGGTCGTGGGGTATGGCACGCAAAAAAAGGTGAACTTGACGGGTGCGGTAGCTGCCGTAAAAATGAATGAGGCGTTGGGGGACAGGCCTATTATTAATGCAAGCGCAGCATTACAGGGTATGGTGCCGGGGCTTCTCGTCTCCGGAAACCATCAGGTCGGACAGAACAAATCGTTCCAGATACGCGGGGCATATACGATTGGGACTCAAAATTCGGACGGGTCATACGGAGCGACGATTCCGCCGCTTGTACTGATAGATAATGTGGAAGGCGACATATCGATGCTGAATCCTGATGACATAGAAACCATTTCCGTATTGAAAGATGCCGCATCGTCCGCCATTTACGGAGCGCGTGGCGCCGGCGGGGTAATCATTATTACCACCAAATATCCGAAAAGAAAAGAGCGTTTTTCACTTAACTACAGCAATAATATTTCCATAGAAAGCCCGGTTAATTTACCGGAACAGGTCTCGCTGCTCAAGTATTTCCGCATGTATCAGGAAGCCGGCTTTGGCGGCGGAAAGTCTTACTGGGCAGATGCGCAAATTATTGATAACTGGATTAAATACCTGACTGAATACAAAAAGAACCCAGACGCTTTCAATATCGTTGGCGACGGAATTTACAAGGATACCGACGGATTAATCTATTATTTGAATGAGCGGGATTTATACAGCCGTTTCTTAGAAAAAAGCATGATGCACAACCATAATATCTCGGCATCCGGGGCAACGGATAAAATACGTTTCCGGATCTCATCCGGATGGACGTCGCAAGACGGGACATTAATTACGGACAAAGACCGCTACGAACGTACTAATATCGGCGTCCTGATTGCAGCTGATATTACTTCATGGTTTACTCAGGAAGCAGATATCAAATATTCCCAAAGCACGAGAGTTTTGCCTAATAACAGTGCAGGGAATCTCTGGGAATTGCGCTTACTTCCATATACGCCCGAAGGTCTTATCCCTGCCGAAGTTACCGGTTTGGATGGAGATTATCCGATCAATACGCCGGCAAATAATATTTTGTACGGGAAAAATTCCACGACTGTTAAAGCGAATTCTCGGATTTATACGAGGTCTATTTTTAAACCGTTCAAAGGATTTGAAGCTATACTGGAATATACGTTTGATAAAAATGATGTTAGGTATGATAATTATACGGGACAGTATGTTGCGACCTCGATACAGAAAAGCAAACAATTAATTCCCGGAATAGATTCTTACACTAAACAGCATTATTTTACGGATTATAATGCGATTAACATTTATGGGACATATGATTTCTCCCTGAACAGTCATAATTTAAAACTCATGGCAGGCTTTAATCAGGAAAGCAGTTATTACGAAATGCTGGAAGCCGTTGTCCAGGAACAAGCCGTATTGGAAGTGCCTTCAATGGAAGGAGCGGCAGGGAAAAAAATGCCTAAGGACAGCTATTCGGAATATGCCGTGCGCGGAGGATTTTTCCGCGTGAACTACAATTACCGGAATAAGTATTTATTTGAGATGAACGGGCGCTATGACGGCTCCTCGAAATTCCCCAAAGAAAACAGGTTTGGATTTTTCCCTTCCGTTTCTGCCGGATGGAATATCTCTCACGAGCCGTTCATGCAGGATTATAACCGGCTGGAAGAATTGAAGATTCGCGGTTCATGGGGCAAAATCGGCAATCAAAGTATCAACCCATACCGTTATTCTCCCTCCATGGCTTTGTCTGTTTGGGACGCCGGCTCCACCAACTGGCTGAATAACGGCGGTCAAATCATTACCGTTGCAATGCCTTCGATGATAAGTAACAGTTTTACGTGGGAAACCGTAGAAACAATTAATCTGGGATTAGATATCGTCCTCCTGAATGCCCGTTTACGCGGGACCCTGGATGCTTATCAGCGTAACACCCGGGGAATGCTTGCCCCCGGCTTCCAGCTTCCGGCAGTGGTTGGAACAAGCGCTCCTTTCCAAAATACAGCCGACATGCGCACTCGAGGCTGGGAACTGGCTGTTAACTGGAACGACCGGATAGGAGATGTCGGATACCGGATAGGTGCAAACCTGACGGATTATAAGTCAATAATAACCAATTACAACAATGTCTCCAAACTGCTTACAAATTTTTATGCCGGGCAGGAGCTGGGAGAAATATGGGGTTATGTAACGGATGGATTTTATACGGTTGATGATTTCGAAAACACTTCTACTTGGAAACTGAAAGAAGGTGTGACGACGATTCAGGGATACAATTCCGTGCTTCGCCCCGGTGACATGAAATTCAAAAACCTGATGGATAATGAAAACTCTACCAATGAAATCAATCCCGGAGCAAATACGGTAGATGATCCCGGAGACCGTAAAATCATCGGAAACAGTACGCCCCGGTATCAGTTTGGCGTAACGTTAGGGATCAACTATAAAAACTTTGACTGGTCGGTCATATGCCAGGGCACGGGCAAGCGTGATTACTGGTTAGGCAACGACGCCTATTTCCCGTTTGGAGGATCCGCGGCCAATGACGCCGTGTTCAAGGGCGTATTCTATAACCAAACGGACTACTGGACGCCAAAGGATCCTGAAAACGGCGACTATTCGCCCGTGAATCCAAATTCATGGCTTCCCCGCATTTACGAATATACCACTTCTACGGCTATCGGATCAAACAGCCGCCAATCGGACAAATATCTGTCCAATGCAGCTTATATGCGGATAAAAAACATGACTTTGTCTTATACTATTCCGGAATTATTTATGCAAAAATACCGTATCGACAGATTAAAGATATTCGTCAGCATCGAAAATCCGGTGTCTTTCTCATCCCTTCCAAAAGGTTTTGACCCGGAGACACTGGGCTGGACGTATCCCGCTTACCGTACGACATCTTTCGGTTTATCAATTACTTTTTAAAATTCGTGTGCATATGAAAAATACAATTATACCGATCATCATCACGGCCTTGAGCCTTATTTCCTGTAATGACAGATTCCTCGAGAAATATCCGGTCACGGATTTGACGGAGCAAAATGCATTTCTTTCCTACGACAACTTCAGGTACTTTATGTGGCCCTGTTATGAAATGTTCTCAAACACAAATATAGGGACAGCTTTTAACGGGACCGGCAGCAACTCCTGCTATTCGTCCGATTACAAAGCCGGCTATCTGGGCCGGAAAAATTCGCAAAACCAGTATGCCAACCAGTCCATCGCCCCCGCAACGTCCGGTAACGGATGGAACTTCGGCTACATCCGCCGCATCAACCTGATGCTCTCGCATCTGGATGACGGCGTTTTAGCGCCGAACGAGGCCGATCACTGGAAAGCCGTCGGCTATTTTTTCCATTCCTTTTGGTACATGGAGCTGATAGATCGCTTTGGCGACGTCCCGTGGATAGAGGTTGTACTGATGGACGATTCGCCCGATAACTTTGCCGCGCGCGATCCGCGCAAAGACGTAGCCGACAAAGTCCTGGAGCGGCTCATATGGGCCGAAGCCAATATTGACAAGGTAAGCGACGGGCCGAATACGGTCAATAGAGACGTAGTATGCGCCCTGCTGTCGCGTTTCGGACTAAGGGAGGGATCGTGGCGCAAATATCACGGACTGGGCGACGATGAAAAATATTTCGCGGCATGTGCAAAATATTCGGAAATACTGATGGCCAAATACCCGATACTTTATCAGGGCACGGATGTTAACGCATATGGCAAACCGGTGCCCGCCCGAGGATACGGAGAGCTGTGGACGACCCCCAGCCTGAAAGATATACCCGGAGTTATCCTCTTTAAGGAAAACGTGTATCCGTTAAACAATTCACGCTTCTCCGACAACGAACATATCTCGGCGCACGATGTGGAGATGCCCAAGCACACCGTCGACATGTATCTCTGCAAAGACGGGAAAACTATTTACAGTTCGGACTTATATGCAGGCGACAAAGACCCGTATTCCACATTCCGAAACCGCGACCCGCGCATGTATCACGTCATACAGCCCCCGTTCCGCGTGCCGGCAAAAAATGCCTCCGAAGGATATACGGAACCCGGCGTTCCGGCCGACGGCAACTGGCGTTTTACGGACAATCCCGTCGACCGCGAATACATCGACATCATGGGCGCCAGCCATACGCAATCGACGTCCGTGCCCGCAGGCGGAGAACTTTCACGCGGGATGAAGCGCCTGCCGACGCAAAACTGGGGCAATTCGCCGTTGAATTTCAGCCCGCATTTCGAAGGCGTAACGCGTGGCGTCCCCTTTCAGGCCGTTAACACGGGATTTTACGTCTGGAAATTCTTTGCTACCTGGGAAGAAAATGGAAATAAGGCGTCCGGTCAATCGGATTTGCCGATTTTCAAAATCGAAGAAGTATTGTTGAACTACGCCGAGTGTATGTATGAACAAGGTAAATTCGACCAGACTGTAGCAGATCGAACCATCCGGCTTTTACGGGAACGCGCCGGCGTAGCCAGTATGAACCTTGCAGACATAGACGAGTCGTTCGATCCGAAACGGGGAACAGATGATAACGGTATAAAAATAGAACCTGTTTTGTGGGAAATTCGTCGGGAACGTATGATCGAATTGATGGGCGAAGGATTTGGATTTTATGATATAAGGCGCTGGAAATGTGCAAAATGGTATGTTAATCGCCAACAATACGGCATGTGGATTACGGATGTCGATTACCTCAACTACTATCAGGTATTGGATGAAGGAGGTACGACGCCGCGCAAAAACGGGCAACCGGGCTATGTCTATCGTTATCCGGATCCCGCAAGCAGCGGTCTCGGATGGCTGGACAAATACTATTTGTATTGCATTCCAACGGATGAAATCATACTTAATCCGAATTTGTCGCCGAATAATCCGGGTTGGCCCAGTGGACAATGATAAATATTATAATGATATGAATACACAAAAAATTTTCACATTTGTATTTTTAAGTACATCCGTTTATTCCTGTTCTGCGGAGGACAAACAGACGGAAAAACCCAATATTATTTACATCATTGCCGATGACCTGGGTTACGGTGATTTGGGATGTTATGGTCAGCAGTTTGTACGAACGCCGAATATTGATCGTTTGGCAAAAGAGGGGATGAGATTTACACAATTTTATGCAGGGTGTACGGTGAGCGCTCCGTCGCGATCTTCGTTGGTTACCGGTTTGCATACGGGACATACGCCCATAAGGGGAAATAAGGCTTTTCAGGGGGGCGATTATCCTCAACCCGGAAATACGTATACAATTGGTAAAATGTTGAAGTCCGGAGGATACGCAACCGGATGTTTCGGTAAGTGGGGCTTGGGGGCGCCTCACACGGAAGGAGCGCCACACAAACAGGGATTTGACACGTTTTTCGGATATAACAGTCAGGCGCTGGCGCACAATTACTATCCGTATTATCTGTGGAAAAATCAGGATACCGTCCGGCTGAAAGAGAACGAAGGCTTCGGGAAAGGTATCTATGCGCCGGATATGATACACGACGAAGCCGTCAAGTTTATTCGCGAGAATAAAGACCGGCCGTTTTTTGCTTATCTTACCTACATCATTCCTCATGCCGAACTGGTCAACCCGGAAGACAGTATTGCTGCCATGTATAAAGGAACATTTCCGGAAACCCCGTACCGTGGAGTGGATGAAGGACCTACTTACAGACGGGGGCCTTACGGAAGCACGCCACATCCGAAAGCCGATTTTGCAGCTATGGTGACCCGTTTGGACGCTTATGTAGGTGATATCCATAACTTGTTGAAAGAGTTGGAACTCGACAAAAATACAATCATCATATTCACCAGCGACAACGGCCCTCATGTCGAGGGAGGAGCCGACCCGCACTTTTTCAAGAGTTATGGGCCTTTGCGTGGTGTGAAGCGTGATCTTTATGAAGGCGGTATTCGCGTCCCCTTCATTACATGGTATCCCGGGAAAATAGAAGCCGGAGCCGTCAGTCGTCATATTGCGGCATTCTGGGATGTGCTGCCTACGATGGCTGAATTGACGGACATAGAGACAACCGTGAATACGGATGGCATCTCTTTTCTTCCGACACTGTTCGGACAAAAGCAACAGGCTCAACATGAATACCTGTACTGGGAATTTCACGAACAGGGCGGAAAAGCAGCCGTAAGAAAGGGTAACTGGAAATCCGTTATGCTGAATGTTAATAACAAAGAAAAGACAAAGATCGAACTGTACGATTTATCGGTAGATATACATGAAGACAACGATATAGCCGGACAACATCCACAGATCGTATCCGAAATGCTGCAAATAATGAAAAATGCACACACGGATTCGGATGTATTCCCGTTTACAATATCTCCATTATGAATTGAAAAAACTATCCCGAAGCCGATTTGGAAAAATACAAGGTGGAAACGGGTTAAATCTTTTTTTGAGGTGCTATTGATTTTTTTTTGATCCGTTATTCCGAAAAAATCATTATTTTTGTACCGACATAAAAAAACCGGTTTCATATGAGCGAAAAAATAAAAACGAAAGAAGAAGAAGGCAGCGGCGGTGATGATGTGCTGATAGCAAACCCCATCTAT
>JAITBC010000093.1 GCA_031283785.1 Tannerella sp.
GTTTCTGCCACATTCACATCATATCGGCCTTTGTTTTTCCCTTTGAGAGCCGTCCATTTGCCCTGCCATGGCCGGTTGTTGGTAATACAATCACTTCTTTTTTGAAGACATTTATTTCCGATTTTGTTTGATTGCCTGCTGCAATATTCCTGATGATACATGCAAACAAAAAATCGATTCGGCATAAGGTGCAAATTAAAAAGACTTACCGTTTACATTTGTATCAGCGTCGGTATTCGTCTTATTCAAAAGACACTCTTATTATAATCCGTATAACCGACTTCGCATACCAGATTATCGTCCAGTAATCCATTTTCACTCAATACATCCGTATAGCCTCTTTTCCTGTCTTGCATATGCTGCAAACTGTCGCGGTACGTTACCAAAGCTATTTTTCGACATCCTTTGCCTATAAGCAATTGAGCCACCATTCTTGATATTTCATAATTATTGATAATGACGCGGCTTGTTTTTATCTCATCAAAATACCGGTCTACGAACACCATGGGGATATCCGAATTCAAACGTTCGATGACGCCTTCCGCTATATTGGCTACAGGCACCATTAATATGCCGTCCACCTTCCTGTTTTTTAATATATTAAAAACGGAATTGACACGTTCCTGTTTCTCGCCCGTGTTAATAACAATGATCGTATATCCTTTCGATTCGGCATATTCCTGAAAATGGAACGCAAGGCTGGAGAAAAAATGATCCGATATGTCGGCTACTATTAATGCAACTGTCCGTGTAAGACCTGTACGAAGGCTTCTTGCTATCTCGTTAACCTGATAATTCATTTTTTTCGCCATATCCCATACCCTTTTGGAGATGTCTGCGCTAATCCTGAACTTTTTTTCCTGACCGTTAAGCACAAAAGATACGGTAGAGAGCGAAACTCCTACCGCATCGGCCACATCTTGCATTGATATCTTTGCCTGTCTTCTTCTTTTCTCTGTCATATATAAATCGTTTTTGCAGGCAAATTTACATGAAAAAATCCGACTTTACAAACCGTGTAATATTAACTTTTTAAGAAAGGCGAAAAAATTACAGAGAACTTGTACCGGTGGTATTCTCTGTGAGATACCGACGGAAAGTACATTCCGCTGCCTGAAAACCGATTTGGATGTGCGCCCGATATATCATCAAAAAGACGTCAACACGGAAGCGCATCTCTTTATCGGCATCCTTGCATACAGGTTAGTACATGCTATCCGTGAAGAGTTGAAAAAGAAAGACATCCGTTATGACCGGCGACATATCCGCGACATCATGTCATCGCATACGATAATTACAACGCGCATGAAACTGGAGAACGGAGACAGTCTGATAATCCGTCGTCAGCCTTCGTGTGCCGACCGACATGCCGCCCGATTATATTCTCTGCCTGAATTTTAAACAGTCAACCACAGCCATGAGAAAAAAATCCATAGTCCCCCATTGATGAGATACCGACAATGCACGAGCCTGATACGTGATAATTACGTTTCTGCCTTGATAAACTGCAAATCACAGTTGACGACGGAAATACGTCCCGGACAGACCGGAATAGTGCCCTGATTATACGTGCCCAGCCGCACAAACCCGTCCCTGTCCTGAAATATCCGGTAAACCGTATTGGTGGATGGCAACTGATTCGCAACAGCTATCTGTCGAACGGTCATCTCGCCGGCGCGTGCAGATTGAAAAACAGACACAGGAACGCTGTTATAAAACAGTATTTGATTCGTTTTACAGGCATACATTTGTCTTTCTGCCGAAAACCACGCAAACACAAATAATTTTTGTGTCTAAGGATGTGCCATTATTAAAATCCTTCGGCGACATGCATTACACGTCGTATGGCGTCGTCCATCTGAACTGTTGAAGTCAGTCCGAGCGTTATGCAATGGACGTTTCCTTCCGTAATGGCGAAACGTATGGATTGTTCCCTTTCATCGTCGGCTACGTGTTTGCCTTCGCCGAAAATCTTCATTCCGATTATCCCTTTGCCGTTTTCTTTAGCCGTAGCAAGAATGTTTTTAATTTCTTCAGGCGTGCCGTCCATGTTTGTTCCGAAAGGATTAATACGCGCCATAATGACGTCTACCCACGGATTGACGGCCGCTTCTTTTAATGCGTCAATGTTATGGCATGAAACGCCGACCGCTTTGACGATGCCGTCTTGTTTTGCTTTGGAAAAACCGTCCATATAAAACGTGCGTGTTTTGCTCCAGTTACCGTTCGTCATACAGTGCATAAAAAGAATGTCAATATAATCGGTACCGATTTCTTTCCGGTAACGGTCAATATTTCCGGAAACAGATTCCGTTTTATCCGATCCGTCTTCCTGTGTCCACATTTTTGTGAGTAAGGTAATATTTTCGCGGGGCAATGTCTTGATAGCTTCTCCGACATACGGCATAGAACCATATCCGTCGGCCATATCATAGAATCTGATGCCACACTCGTAAGCGTGGTGGGCAAGTCTGACAAAATCATTCATTCCCAAACGGGTCTGGTCGGACGACTTGTTGTATCCATGTGTGCCTGATCCCATCGCTATTCGGGAAACCGTCAGGCCGCTGTTACCGAGTTTCACCCTGTCGACAACAGTATCGGATGAAAGCATCGGGTTTACGTTTGCCATGCCGGATTGTAGAATGGATATCCCTCCGGCAAGTCCGATAACTCCTGATTTAATAAATTTACGTCGGTTCATTATATTATATAATAAGTAAAAGTTTCTGGTTGTATAATTCTACAGAGCAGGCTCAGCGAACTCCGGATACGTTCATTTTCAGGCTATATAAACGTTCGGTAGATGTGATAAACAATGTTTTCATGTCTTTTCCTCCGAAACAAACGTTTGCCGTCCAATTGGCTTCTACGGGAATATGTGCAATCTGTTCGCCTTTCGGGTTAAAGACGGTTATGCCTTTTCCGGTCAGGTAGATATTGCCGTCAATGTCGATTGTCATGCCGTCGGATCCCATAGGCGCAAAAAGTTTTTTATTCGTTAGTGTCGCGTCCGGCTGTATTTCGTAGACATATGTTTTTCCGGCCTTTATATCGGCGACATAAAGACGTTTGCCGTCCGGGCTGCCAATTATTCCGTTAGGTTTTTCCAAATCATCGGCTACCCTGATTAAATTTTTATAATCGGGGGATAAATAATAGACATTTTCACCTTCCTGTTGCATTTCAGGATTGCGTGTCCAATAATCGCGTTTGTATAAGGGATCGGTAAAATAAATCCCTCCATCCGGATGCACCCACAAATCGTTTGGGCCATTCAGCTTTTTGCCGTTAAAATCGGCGACAAGTATACGATGGTTACCTTTCATATCGAACTCCCATATTTCGTTATCCATATCCGAACAGGAAAGTAAAAGACCTTTTTTGTCGAAATAAAGTCCGTTTGCACGTCCGTTTTTTTCGTCAAAAACGGATATTTTCTCATCTTCGACCGACCATTTCAGTATCCGGTTGTTCGGTTGATCCGTGAAATAGACATTCCCGTCATTATCAACGGCGGGGCCTTCCGTGAAACGAAAACCGTCGGCCAATAAGGTCACTTTGACATCCTGTGCAATGATGTACGCGTTTATGCTGTCTTTGCTCCAGGCAAAAACCAGGCTTGCGGTTGAGATATATGCAATGAACGAGACTGCAAATTTTTTCATAGATAAGATATGTTTATTATAAATAATGATATCAATCTGCAAATGTAGGGATAATTTTTATAATTATCCGTCGAAATAAAAAAAATACAACAGTTAAAAAATTGCATATATGAAATAATTGAATTATTTTTGCTGCGTGTTTTTTTGATTAGCGATGTTAATATGTTTAATATCGATTTTAATTGAGGTGGTTTATTGTATTTTTGTTTTTCAGGTGATTAGTTTAATTGCGAAAATTTAGTTATTGGTACGTATAAATTTATATTTGAATAATATGGTGTATATTAAGCAAAGGTGGATAACGTTGGCATTGTTATTAATTACAGCCACATCCTCACAGTTACATTCGGTTACTTATCGCGTAAAAACTAACGGCTCCGATTCGGGAGACGGCAGTAACTGGACGACCCAGGCAATGAGTAACAGAAAATTTGCGCAGGCATTGCTTGCGGCGCAGTCCGGCGACATCTTCCAACTGGCGGAAGGCATTTATTATCCTTTTTACGATGCTTCGGGAAATTCCCCGTCGAACAACCGGCTTAGAACTTTCCTCATCCGCCAGTCGGTAACCGTCACCGGCGGGTTCGACGCCAACGGTAATGCTGTGGGTAATGATTATTCCCGCGCCGTTCTCAGCGGGAATATCGGGGCGGCAGACGTAACAGTCGATAATGTATATAATGTAGTGACGTTTGCCGGTAATTCACACGGCTCCTCACTGAAAATCCTTACCGTTGCCGACGGCTATGGCAATGGCGACGGTAATTATTCCCGCGGCGCCGGCATCTTCATCCGCGAGTATTCGGGAACGCAGGCCGACCCGACCGTTTTATCGCATGTCCGTGTGGCAAACAACCGTACTTACGGTGACGGTTGCGGTATTTTCATCGACCGGAGCGCCGAGGTGAAGATCGAAAATTCGGTCATCGACAATAATACGCCCACAAGCGCTTCAAGTGTATGGGGCGGAGGCGTCAGCATCCGGAACTATGCAAGGGTAAACGTCTCCGGCTGCGTCATATCGAACAACGGCGCCGTGCACGGCGGCGGCGTACATGTTCTGCGGGCGACATATAACTCCCGTAACTCCAAATATATAAATAACGTTTCCACCAGTCATGGCGGCGCACTGGATGTTTATCTGGAATCTGCCGTCAGTTTTAATTCTGACAGTATCCTGAACAACAGCTCATATCTGGGCGGCGGCGTACATAACGAGGCCAATACGCAGATCACTGCCGTGAATACCGTTTTCCGGGGGAATACGGCCGAAATGGGAGGCGGATTTTATAATCAGGGAGATTGCCGGGCTGTTTACGACGATTGCATATTCGACGGGAATAAAGCCGGAGAGCGCGGAGGCGGTATCGAAAACCGGGGGAAAATGGAAATCAACCGCACGAGAATCGTCAATAACAGCTTCACTTCCGCCAACGTAGCATGGGGCGGCGGTATTAACCAAAACGGCGGCGACTTAGTCATACGGCAAAGCGAGATCAGTAACAACACGGCAAAGCACGGCGGCGGATTCCATATGGAAAACGGCAGGGCTACCGTCTCCAATACGACGATCAGCGGGAATACGGCCACTTCCGAAGGGGGAGCTATCGACTGCTACATCGGCACACTTCAATTGATATACGTTACTATTACGAATAACGCCTCCCCTTCGGGCAGCGGAAGCGGAATTTATGCAGTAGCCCGCCCGGCGCTTCAAAATTCCATCGTCTCCGGGAATACCGGCGAGGATAATGTGAGGGGAACGTTAAACAATAGCGGCACCGACATGTCTTCGACCAACATTATCGGCCCGAACTATTATCCTGTGGGGAATACAACCGGTACGTCCGTAAACTTCACGGCAAGCGCCTGTCTTGGTTCATTGGCTTTTAACCGTAGCGCCGGCACACGCACCCATGAGCTCCTGTGGCCGAATAATTCGCTTGAGAACCCCGCCGTAGGCCGGGCCGTCAATATCGGTGATCAGGATCCTGCGTATGCGAAAGACCAGACCGGTAAAAACAGGGGGAACCGCCCGTCGCTGGGCGCTTATGAAGAAGACCTGCTCAAAGCCCACGACGACCTGATACTTACCGAGAAGGACACTCCCGGCACGGTGGATATCAGCCTCAACGACGCCATACCCGAAGCATGTACGCCAACCTATACGCTGCTTCCCGGAATGTCTGTTTTGCAAAACGGACAGTTCGGCAGCCTTAGCGGAACATCCGTTACCTACACGCCCAATACAGGAGCCAGGGGAACAGACACGCTCTATTACCGAATCCAGTGCGGCACGCAAACGGAGATCGCCCGCATCATCGCCATCATAGCAATATCCGACCGTCCCGGAAATATAAAAGAAGAGGAAGTATGTATGCAGGACATGTTGCCGATAAATTTCGACGCACAAGAAAAGTACCGGAATACAACCGTACGGCTTGACGGTTTTTCCATGCCTCTCGTGGGAGACTTGAACGGAGACAAAAAACCGGAGATTGTCGCTTTGGGATTAGGGCGAACCGGATCATATACGGATG
>JAITBC010000104.1 GCA_031283785.1 Tannerella sp.
TATGGGAAGTTCCGGCTGCTACCGATGCTTGTTGAAGGTACGGCCAAGAAAAAAGCCGGGGCAGGATTTGCCAGAAAGACGGCAATGGATGAAGCCGTAAGGCGGTTTGCCGCAATAAATAAACCGGAAGGACTTATCGTTTCGCTTGACGCCGATACGTTAGTAGCAGGGAACTATTTCCGGGAGATAGAGCATGCTTCCGATACAGGCAGGGCGGCGTGTTTTACGTTTCAGTTCAGGCATAATTACGATGCGGGGCAGTATCCCGAAGACGTGATGGAAGCTTGCCGGTTGTATGAGATTTACCTCCGTTACTACCGCCTGTCGCTGAAAACGTTTAAATTCCCGTTTTCCGTTCATACGATAGGTTCGTGCTTTGCCGTTCGCGCCGGTGCATATATCCGGCTTGGCGGGATGACTTCGCGGCAGGGTGGAGAGGATTTCTATTTTCTGCAGAAAGCGATTAAGATGCATCCCGTACATGAAGTTATGAGCCTGATTGTTTTTCCTTCCCCGCGTGTCTCAGACCGTGTCCCGTTCGGCACAGGCCCCTCTGTACGTCATATTCTGGAGAACGGAGGGTATACAGTGTATAATTTTGAGTTATTCCGCCTCTTGAGAACGTTTTACGAACTGTTCCCTGAAATGGGGCATGGAGATGTGAAGGACAAAATTCCGGTGGATATAATGAATTATATTGGCGACAAACCGTTCGACGAAATACTGTCCGAATGTCGAAGTTATTCCGGTTCGTCCGGGACATTTTTGAAAAGAATGTATGATAAATTTGACGCATTTTTCATCGTTAAGTTCTTGAATACGTTTAATAATAGCCGCGCATATCCGCCGGTTGATGTCATGGAAGCCGGAAGGTCGCTGTTAAGATATTACGGCATCGACGAAGCGGAAGATTTGTATGAAACCATAACGATGTTAGACCTTAATGTGTATTGAAATAGAATATTTTTGCATGTTTAATACAGGAGGAGTTCATGAACTTTGAGATATCATCACCGTTTAAACCAACCGGCGACCAGCCGGAGGCTATAAAGGCTCTTGTGGAAGGCCTCTATGACGGGACGCTCTACCAGACGCTGCTCGGCGTTACGGGATCGGGGAAAACGTTTACTATCGCAAATGTCATTGAAAAAGTACAGCGTCCGACGCTGATACTAAGTCATAATAAGACGCTGGCCGCTCAATTGTATAGTGAGTTTAAAGGTTTTTTTCCGCGTAATGCGATAGAATACTTTGTCTCGTATTACGATTATTATCAGCCGGAAGCGTATATCCCGACAACGGACACCTATATCGAAAAAGATCTTGCTATAAATGAGGAGATAGACAAGCTGCGACTGCGGGCTACGGCATCGTTGCTGTCGGGGCGGCGTGACGTCATCGTCGTATCGTCCGTATCGTGTATTTACGGTATGGCCGATCCTCGCGCTTTTGCCGAACAGGCGGTATATCTTGAACGGGGAATGAACATCCCGCGGGATAAAATGTTAAGGCGTTTTGTAGATGCCTTATATGTGAATAATAAGGTTGATTTCCGTAGCGGATGTTTTCGTGTGAACGGCGATACCGTCGATATATTTCCTGCAATAGAAGGCTACGACGGCGTGGCTTACCGGATAGAGTTCTGGGGTGAGGAGATAGAACGTATTTCTTCTTTTAACCCTCAGACCGGATATGAATATGACGAACAGGAAAGCCTTAATGTATATCCTACGAATCTGTTTGTTACAACACAGGATCGTGTAAAAACGGCACTGGGACAGATTGCCGTAGACCTTGGTGAGCGGGTGCGTTTTTTTGAAAGTGTCGGTAAGCCGCTTGAAGCAAAACGCTTGCGCGAACGTGTAACTTTTGATTTGGAAATGATACAGGAACTTGGACATTGTGCCGGGATTGAAAATTATTCGCGTTATTTTGATGGCCGTAAGGAAGGCGAACGCCCTTACTGCCTTCTTGACTATTTCCCGGAAGATTACCTGTTGGTTATTGACGAAAGTCATGTGACGATTCCTCAGATTCGTGCGATGTACGGGGGAGACCGTTCGCGTAAAAATACGCTGGTGGAGTACGGTTTTCGTCTGCCGGCAGCACGGGATAACCGTCCGCTTACCTTTGATGAATTTGAAATGCTTACTCCCAATATTATATATGTTAGTGCAACTCCGGCGGAATATGAACTGAAGAAGAGTGAAGGTATTGTTGTCGACCAGGTGATAAGGCCTACGGGATTGCTTGACCCGGTGATAGAGATACGTTCTTCGCTTAATCAGATCGACGATCTTATGGAAGAGATAGAACAGCGTGCGGCGATCGACGAACGTACACTGGTTACGACACTTACAAAGCGTATGGCGGAAGAGCTTACGAACTACCTGTATCGCATGGGCGTACGTTGCGAATATATTCACAGCGATGTGGAGACGCTGGAACGTGTACGTATCATGGACGACTTGCGGAATGGTCTTTTTGACGTGCTTGTAGGCGTCAATCTTTTACGTGAAGGCCTCGATTTGCCTTCGGTCTCGCTGGTGGCCATACTGGATGCGGATAAGGAAGGCTTTTTGCGTTCGCATCGTTCACTGACGCAGACTGCCGGTCGTGCAGCGCGTAATATACACGGGAAAGTCATTTTTTATGCCGATACCATGACCGAAAGCATGAAACTGACAATCGAAGAAACGAACCGCCGCCGGGAGAAACAATTAGCTTATAATGAGAAACATGGTATTACACCCCGCCAGATTGTTAAGAACACGGCATCCATACTTGGCGAGACAAAACCAAAGCTTGCCGAAGAATATGCTTATGTAGAAAAAGAACCGTCGCCCGTGGCAGATCCGGTCGTCAGGTATATGAACCGTGGACAATTGGAAAAAGCTGTCGAACGTACAAAGAAACAGATGGTAGAGGCGGCTAAAAAACTTGATTTTATCGAAGCTGCTCAATATCGTGACGAAATGATAAAGCTACAGGAGATGCTTAATGAGAAGTACCCGAACTGATTTTTTTTTGAAAAACGTTTTTCAATTAAAAAATATGTTGTATATTTGTGCTCTGTAAGTATGTTATTTAACAATCGTGGTAAAGCAGGAAAAAAGAGTAATTGATTTATCGGCCAGTTTACCGGAAGTCTGGAGAGTTCTTACGGAAGAAGAACGGGATACGTTGCGTAATAATTCAAAAATTCAAAATTTCAAAAAGAATGAAATGATTTATTGCGAAGGTGATGAAGCGCGTGATATGATGTGCTTGTTGAAGGGTAAGGTTAAAATTTACAAAGATGGGATCGGCGGTCGCAGTCAGATTATCCGCATGATAAAACCTATCCAGTATTTTGCTTACCGGGCGGCATTTGCGCAAGAACTTTACCGTACGAATGCCTCGGCTTTCGAGGCATCGGTTATTTGCCTCATCCCGATGACGGTAGTGGAAAGTCTTATTTACGGGAATCCTAATCTTGCGATGTTTTTTATACGGCAGTTGTCGAAAGATTTAGGCGATGCTGATGAACGGACGGTGACGCTTACCCAGAAACATATTCGCGGACGTTTGGCAGAGTCTTTGTTGTATTTGCGTGACAGTTACGGACTGGAGGAAGATGGCGCGACGATAAGCATCTATCTTTCGCGGGAAGAACTGGCAAATCTGTCGAATATGACAACGTCGAATGCTATCCGTACTCTTTCAATTTTTGTTTCCGAACATATTATCGCTGTTGATGGACGGAAAATTAAAATTATAGATGAAGAACGATTGCGTAAAGTAAGTCGAAGGGGTTAATTTTTTTCTAAAACCTGTTTTGTGGAACACTCATTAATAGTAAGTTATCAAGACCATTTATTGTTTACCAGTGATTCCCGCTGGCTTCATCCACTTTTCGAATTACATGATTTTTTGCAAAGAGAACAGGTCCCGGTATCGGAACTTTTTCTTCGCGATAAGATTGCGGGTAAGGCTGCCGCGTGTATGATTGTACGCATAGGGATAACAAAATGCCATGTGGAACTCATCAGCAGGCGTGCAATACCGGTGTTTGAAAAGGCAGGTGTTACGTATTCGTATGATAACATGGTGGAGCAAATAGACTGTCGTACGGAATATCTGATTGACGATGACATGTCGGTCGAAGATGCCTGGTTTTTCTTGCGTAAACGCGCCGGAAGGGTAGACGGATTACCTGTTCGTATGGCGGATGTTTCCGTCGCCGTTGACTCGTTTGTTGTTTTAAAGGAACTTAATCTTTTACTTTCTGCCGGCGAACAGTTGGTTATACATGGCGCAAACGGTGTCGGGAAAACGACTTTACTGAGAAGCCTGCTTGGGCTTGTGACGCCGGTAAGCGGCGTTATACAAATCGGCGACTTTCGGGTTGGGACGAAGGAATGGATGCATAACCGCATCTATACGGCTTACGTTCATCAGGAAAATGTAAAAAATACGTTTCCCATTTCGGCCGGTGAAGTGGTGTCGATCGGACTTGCGGGAAGTAAAATGCCGCCTTCGGAACTCCGGTATCATGTGGAAATAGCCATGCGGCGAACGGGATGTTTCCATCTGCTGAAGCGTTCGTATCATTCTTTGTCGGGTGGAGAAAAACAGCGTGTTTCGTTGGCGCGTTGTCTGTGTCAACATGCAAAAGTCCTGTTGTTTGACGAACCTACTTCTTTTCTGGATCGTGAAGGAAAAGACGATTTGATTGTTTTGTTGCATGAACTTTGCGATAAAGAGACGCCTACCGTTCTGATGGTTTCGCATGACACGGCATGGATAGAACAATTGGCCTGGAATATGAAAGAACTGAAAGGAGGCCGGCTATGTTAGAACTGTTGTCGCTTACTCCTATCATAAAAGGTTTGGTATTGCTGGTTGTCGCCGGTGTTTCTTTTCCGATCACAGGCGTTTATCTGTTGCGCCTCAACTTGCTCCCGTTGCGTTTTATGCTTATGCACGGCGCAATACTCGGAGGCGCTGTGGCTTTATCTTTTTCGTGGAATCCTTTTGTTACTACAATTGCAGTGAATTTGTTGCTTGTTATACTTATGACGAAGGCATCGCGTTCTCTTAAAACAGATGCCGGATATGTAAGCACTTTTTTTATGGTAATATCCATATCCCTCGCCTTTATTCTTGTTTATAAATTTAATGTACAGGCGAAAGATACGCTGTCGCTTTTATGGGGAAGTCTTTATACGTCGGATTGGAAAGAAGTTGTTGCGGTAATAGTGTTCTCTTTTTTGCTTATTATGTTTCAGTTCGTTTATTACCGTAAATTGCAGGCGTTCTTTTTCGACAGGGAAATAGCATATACATCCGGTGTGAACGAACGTTTATTATATTATACTATCGTATTGCTTACGGCTTTAACCGTCGCAATGGCGATGAAAATAATCGGAGCGCTGTTGCTTGATGCGTTGTTGCTGCTTCCGGCGTTGATCGCTACATTCCATGCGAAGAGTTTGCGTGGCGTGCTTGTCTGGTCTTCACTGTGGGGCGGGTTGTTTGCAACGGGAGGTTTTTTTCTTGCGTTGATTATTGATCTTCCGGCCAGTTCGATGATAGCAGCTCTGGCCTCTGTCGTTTTTATTGTTATTTTTATTATCAGACGGAAATGAAAGAATTATTGATAAAATCCTGTCTATGTATGGCGGTCTGTCCTGCGCTTTTTGTTGCTTCGTGCCGGAGTGGTGGGAAAACATCAGGTAATACAGGAAAACCCGTTATTGTAGCGACGACCGGCTGGACGGCTGCCTATGCGGAAATGGCCGGTGCGGAAAATATTGTTGTGCTGGCGCCGTTTGAGATGGCGCATCCTTCCGAATATGAATTGCGTCCCGGTGATATCTCTGTGATTGCAGATGCCGAAATTATTGTTTATGCCGGATACGAAGTAATGACGGAACGTCTGAGGAAAGGGCTGGATATACCGCAGGACAAACTGTTGCTTATAGATACGGATTATAGTTATGCGACCATCGAACAGTCCGTTATGACGATAGCAGGAAAGCTGGGGACGGAAAATCTTGCTCGTGAGAATCTTCAAGATTTAAAACGTGCATACAACGAAGGGCGTGATGCTTTGCGGGGAAAAAATATGTTAGGGAAATCAGTAATGGCACATCGTTTCCAGTCATCTGTCGTCAGAGAGCTGGGCTTAAATCCTATTGTCATCTTCGGCCCTTCGTCGCCCGAAGCTTCGGAAATAGCGGCGGCATCCCGCGAACAGGTGTTTATGATAATTGACAATATTCATAATCCTGTAGGACAGCCCTTCAGGGACGTGTTGCCAGGTAGCGCCTATGTGCAGTTATTGAATTTTCCGGGACATAAAGATACGAGGACGTTGGTGGACGTAGTCCGCTATAATGTTTCGCGACTCATATCCGAGTAACAGTGTCTTTTATCTTACGGCATTCCTTATGCGGATTAATTTTGTCAGCAAATCTTCTAACCGGTCTAACGGTAACATGTTCGTAGCATCGGATTTTGCTTTCATCGGCTCGGGATGCGTTTCGATAAATAAGCCGTCCGTTCCGACAGCAACGGCAGCTTTTGCGATTGTTTCGATGAGTTCCGGTAATCCGCCGGATATGCCGGATGTCTGATTTGGTTGTTGTAGGGAATGGGTGATATCGGTTACAACAGGGAATCCGAATTTCTTCATTTGCGGGATACAGCGGAAATCTACCACCAGGTCCGTATATCCGAACGTTGACCCCCTTTCCGTGAGCATCACATTCGGATTGCCCGAATCTACCACTTTTTGTGCAGCAAACTGCATTGATTCGGGAGCGAGGAATTGTCCTTTTTTAATGTTTACAATCTTGCCCGTTTTAGCTGCGGCAGCCAACAGGTCGGTTTGCCGGCATAAAAATGCCGGGATCTGCAGTATGTCGACATATTCGGCAGCCATATCGGCTTCTGTTGTTTCGTGTATATCGGTTATGGCAGGAATACCTAATGTCTCATGTACTTTACGTAATATTTTTAAGGCTTTTTCGTCGCCTATTCCGGTGAAGGAATCGATACGCGAACGATTAGCTTTCCGGAATGATCCCTTAAAAACATAAGGAATGTTCAGCTTTTCGGTTATACCGGCAATGCGTTCCGCAATCTGTAATGCCATATCTTCATTTTCGATGACACAGGGACCGGCCAGCAAAAAGAAGTTTTCCGTACGTGTTAAATCTTTTATTGTCATAGTTTTATTTTGTTTGATTCATTATCTCTATTGTTTTTCTTATTTTTTCTTCTGTTGGGACGGAGGCGTCTATCCAATGTATTGTGAATCCTCGTCGTTCCATTCCGCGAAACCATGTCATCTGTCTTTTGGCAAACTGATGGATGGCGATTTCAAGTTGGCTTATCGTTTCATCGTATGTCAGTTTCTCCAATATGTACAAGGTCAGGTATTTGTATTCCAATCCGTAATAAATCAAGTCGTCCGGATGTATGCCGGAATCAAGGAGTGCACGAACTTCGTCGATCATACCTGCCGCTAACCGGCTGCGCAAACGCCGGGATATCATTTCGCGCCGCAGTCCGCGATCAATATTAATGCCTATGATAAGGCTGTTTACAGGTTCGAACTCATTTTTGACGGGAGATACCTTTTTATAATGCTCTTCAATTTCAATAGCGCGAATGGCACGCTGGGCGCTGTCGACGTCTGTTTTGTTATGCAGGACTTTGTATGATGCGAGGATTTCCTCCAGTTCTCCGAGTGATTTCCCGTTTAGTGATCTGCGGAGTTCGGGGTTGGGAGGAACATCCGGCAGGTTGTATCCTTTCAGAACAGCTTCAATATACATGCCCGTTCCCCCACATAATACCGGTATTTTCCCGTTGTCTTTCAACCGGCGAAAGATGTCGAAAAAATCATGCTGATATTTAAAAACATTGTACTTTGTTCCCGGTTCGCAGATATCAATCAAATGATAAGGTATCGTTATTCCGTTAATCGTATAGTCATCGAGGTCTTTTCCCGTTCCGATATCCATACGGCGATAAACTTGTCTTGAGTCGGCGCTAATAATTTCCGTATTCAGACATTTTGCCAAAGCCGCGGCAAACGTAGTCTTCCCACATGCCGTAGGGCCTAAAACGGTAATAAGTTGATATTTTCCCATCGGGGGACAAAATTAGTGAAAGTTGAGCGCAATACAAAAGACCTGTTTGTTTTTCTTGCCGTGATGCCGCCGTTATCCTGTTTTGAATTGAGAATTTGCATCGGGGAAAACCGGGTGCGATACAAAAAAAGCAGACTTGCCGCATTATGGGGGGAAGTCTGCCTGATTATTTCAGAAGAACATATTATAATTGGCAAAAAAACGGTTTTTTTTCTTTTCTTTCGTTATTACGATATCATGTTCTTCTTCACTGACATTATGACCATTTACATCCTGCCCTTCACAATAAATCTCCCGATGCGGATGCATTCCGAAACCTGCATCAACCTTTCCTGTGTTGTTTCCGGGAAAAAAACTTCTTTTTAACAGTTTATCCATGACTTCCGGCATTTAATAATTTATACATAAAACATATCGCTGTATTGATATGCCAAATATAAGCACAAAAAGCCGAAATTGTTCTCTTGGAAAGAATTATTTATGAAACATTAACAATGTATGTGTATGATGAACAGTATTAGCGGTTCGGAGAAAATTTCTGCTCGCTTGTGAATCCGGCTTTTGCCCCGGTATGACGAGCAGTATGGGCGGTTCGGAGAACGGTTCTATGCGATGAACAATTTACATATTTAATCAACACACCCGGTAAAAAAAAAGCGGATTTATTTTGTTCGTTTTTATTTGTGTCGTATCTTTGTAGCGTTTAGTATTTGAATCAGTAATTGAAATAATAAAACAGTAGAAAGAAGGTTATGAGTATCTATCCTGTACAACGTCAATATTACACGGGCGATAAGTGTTCGGTAAGTTGTGTGATGTAAATCATGTATGCATAAGATATAAAAGCTTGCTGTAATGTGTACGGTGGGCTTTTTTTATGATAATCATAAGCCGGAAGTAAATTTGAAATATATAATAATGTTACGAGTCGCAGTACAATCAAAAGGACGTCTCAATGAAGAGACAATGGCATTACTTAATGAAGCGGGTATTAAACTTGGTAAAGCCCGGCGGACATTACTTTTATCGGCAGTAGAATTTCCGGTAGAAGTTCTTTTCCTTCGTGATGATGATATTCCGCAGTCTGTGGCAAATGGCGTGGCGGATGCCGGTATCGTCGGTGAAAATGAGTATGTGGAGAAAGGTGCGGAAGCAATCCTGATTAAGCGTCTGGGTTTTAGTAAATGCCGTTTGTCTCTTGCTGTTCCTAAGGACGAAGATTATAACGGATTAAAGTGGTTTAATGGAAGAACGATTGCGACATCTTATCCCAATATATTAAAAAAATACTTGCATGAGTATGGCGTAAAAGCTTCATTGCATGAGATATCCGGTTCTGTGGAAATCGCTCCGGGGATAGGCCTCGCCGATGCTATTTTCGATATCGTCAGTTCGGGCAGTACGCTGGTAAGTAATCAACTCAAGGAGGTTGAGGTGGTGATGAAAAGCGAGGCATTGCTGATTGCAGATAAAAATTTGTCGAAAGATAAACGCAAGATACTCGATGAGATATTGTTTCGTTTCGATGCAATACAGGAGGCATCCGGGAAAAAATATGTGTTGCTTAACGCACCCAGGGAAAAAGTAAATGAAATAACGGGACTGTTGCCGGGAATGAAAAGTCCGACAGTGACGCCTCTTGCCGATGAAGGTTGGGTATCCGTACAGTCTGTGATTACGGAAAAACACTTCTGGGAAATTATCGGGAAACTGAAAGCGATCGGTGCGGAAGGTATTATCGTTGTGCCGATAGAAAAAATGATTCTTTAAGTTCGAAATATATTAAGATGTAAAAATAACTGATAATGGAGCTAAAGATATATAAATATCCGGAGAAACAGGAATGGGAAGCCTTGCAGCGGCGTGCGGAGTGGGATGTGTCGTCTCTTTTTGATACGGTGCGTAACATTTTAGGTGATGTGCGGGCGAATGGCGACGAAGCCGTCCGTAGATACGGGGAACTTTTTGATAATGTGCGTGTGACGGACTTGCTTGTTACGAAAGACGAAATTATGGAAGCGGAATCGTTGATAGACGAGGAGTTGATAGATGCAATGATAGAAGCGAAACGGAATATTGAAATGTTTCATGTGCTTCAATATGCCGAGGGGGAAAAAATTAAAATACGCCCCGGCATCACATGCTGGCAAAAGCCTGTTGCAATAGAAAAAGTCGGTTTATACATACCGGGAGGTACGGCGCCCCTGTTTTCTACTGTTTTGATGCTGGCTGTTCCGGCTGTTGACGCGGGCTGTAAGGAGGTCGTGCTCTGTACGCCTCCGAACAGCGAAGGCAAGGTACATCCCGCTATCTTATATGCCGCTAAACTTGCAGGTGTGAGCAAGATTGTCAAAGCCGGAGGCATTCAGGCCGTTGGCGCTATGGCTTACGGTACGGAAAGCGTGCCGAAAGTGTATAAAATATTCGGACCCGGTAATCGGTATGTCGTAGCGGCAAAACAGTTAGTGAGCTTGATGGACGTGGCGATAGATATGCCTGCCGGGCCTTCCGAAGTTGAAATAATAGCCGACGGTTCGGCTAATCCTGCATATGTGGCTGCTGATTTTCTTTCGCAAGCCGAACACGGTGAGGATAGCCAGTCGATTCTGGTAACGACGTCGGAGACGTTGGCCGAAGCCGTTAAAAAAGAAATAGCGAAACAGTTATCAGAATTGCCGCGTCGCGATTATATCGAAAAATCACTGTTACACAGTCGTATCATCATTCTTAAAGATGATGCCGAGATGATAGAGTTTACAAACCGGTACGCGCCGGAACATCTGATTATTCAAACCGCTAATTATGCGGAGTTAAGTTCAGGGATAGTGAATGCCGGCAGTGTTTTCTTAGGGCCGTATACACCGGAGAGCGCGGGCGATTATGCATCGGGTACCAATCATACGCTTCCTACAAAAGGATATGCAAAAATGTACAGCGGTGTGAATCTCGACAGTTTCATGCGGAAGGTGACATTTCAGGAAATTACGGAGGACGGATTAAAGTATCTTAGTTCTATAATTGAAGTGATGGCGGAAAATGAGCAACTGCTTGCACACAAAAATACAGTGACGGTAAGACTCGGAGACAGCTAATAGCTTCTTGCGCACGACTTGCTTTCGTCGCATCTTTGTTATATGCATATTGGATTTTAAAACTAAACGTATAATTTATAACTTATGGAAAATGTTATTTACATGGTCTTGGGAGCATCATTGATAGCTCTTAGTTTTGCATTTTTCTTTTTCAGGCAAATGATGAAAAAGGATGAGGGAACGGATACGATGAAGAAAATTGCACTTCATGTACGGAAAGGCGCTATGGCTTACCTCTGGCAGCAATACAAAGTTGTTACTTGTGTATTTATTATTTTGGTCGTCATATTCTCGGTTATGGCCTGTTTTAATTTGCAAAATTCGTGGGTGCCGTTTGCTTTTCTTACGGGTGGATTTTTCTCCGGTCTTGCGGGATTTTTCGGCATGAAAACGGCAACGTTTGCTTCTGCGCGAACAGCCAATGCGGCGCGTAATTCGTTAAATGACGGACTTCGTGTTGCGTTCCGTTCGGGAGCTGTTATGGGATTGACCGTTGTCGGACTGGGTATGTTGGATATATCCGTCTGGTACATTGTACTCGACCATTTTATTGCTGACGATGGCGGTCATAAACTGATGATTATAACAACAACCATGTTGACGTTTGGTATGGGAGCGTCGACACAGGCATTATTCGCCCGTGTCGGTGGCGGTATTTATACGAAAGCGGCCGATGTCGGCGCCGATCTTGTCGGCAAGGTTGAGGCCGGCATACCCGAAGATGATCCGCGTAATCCG
>JAITBC010000133.1 GCA_031283785.1 Tannerella sp.
CTCCGTGCCCTGCGAATTTTCGGCATATGGGCGGATATAATATTCCGTATTATGCTTCAAGCCTTCTATTTTCAATGTATACTCGCCTATACCGACCCCCTCCGCAGGAATGACAGCGCCGTTTTCTCTTGCAGGAGATGACGACGTCCCGTAACAAAAACCGCGTTCCGTTATTTTAGCTCCATTTTCCTTGAGTATCTCTGCCGTCACTTCAATTGATGAAGCCGTTTTGCTCTTAAGCGTAGCTCCTCCGTTGAACGCAGGTTTGCCGGCGCCGATCACACCCGTGTCTATTTTCGAATCTTCAATACAGCCGGAAAACAAGAATATAAAAAAAACAAATGTCAGAATATCAGATAACTTTTTCATTTTCATTTCCATTTAAAAAAACACGCCAATACCTGCATTTGCAGATACATATTCAAGATTCAGCACGCTACAGCCGAGCGAACCATACATGACTTTCCCAATTCGGAATGTAGCATCCAAGTCTAATGCCAGACCGTCAAAAGATGATATTTCGTGCTTATATTTAGCCCAGATCATTACGCCTTGCGGGTCGGCAACGACGTCGCCAATCTTCTCCAATTCGCACAACCGCTCCCGACTGCAGTATCCTGCGCCTGCGGATATATAAAACGACGGCGTAGCCTTAATGACGACTCCTCCGGTTCCGATCCACATATTTATCGTTTCGCCACCGGTATACCTGTAACTGCCTTCAAATCCGCCGATAATACCAGCATCTTCCCTGTACTCCGTCGTATAACTCCTAAACGACATATTCGTACGATAGCGCAAGTACCATCCGACGGTTTTTCCTGTTCCGCCCACAGTCAGGCCATACGGAGAATAGTACGATGCCGAATATCCAAGGAAGAAATCCATCTTTGTTTTTCCACGGGGCGGTTTCTTTGCCCCTGCCACATCCGTCGTAACTGTTTCCTGTATCAGCTCCAACCGGTCTTCCCAAAACTTAACTTTCTCTTCATTTTTAGGCGTTCCGATACCTTCCGTATAATACATTATCAGTTTGTTTATGCTTGCCGTATCTCTTAGTTCGGCCGCACCGGTAAGACATTCGAGGCAACGACTCATCACGTTACGCATTATCATACGCATCGATTCGTCGGCCAGCCAGATAGATGTTAATTGATTTATACTATAGGAGTCACAATCAGGCAAGCCTTCTTCATACCAAATTTTAGCATTGCTGAAATCAAGGTTACCCATAGATTCATCGCCCTGTTTGTTGTATTCTGTCTGTTTTTGTGCCGCTACAATCATGGTTGCAAATAACAACACAAACATTACCGTTGTTCTTCTCATTGTCTTTCTTATCAAAAAAAATCTTTCAAACGACAAAACTACATGAAAATTTCGAATTTTCAAGCGCTCACTAATGAAAAAAGTTTTTTACAGAGGAAGCAGCCATCTTTAATATGGTGAATCAATCGGGGGAGATGTTATCATTCAAATGTTTCCAGGCCTGTATTCAAACATTTCCCTTGAGTATCATAAATATCATATTTGTAATCATTGCGCATGAACGCGCGACCTTTAACAGATTTATCCATGCCGATATATTTGCAGGGGATACGTTCTTCTCCTCTTTCATCAATTGCTCCATAAAGAGTCGTCTTTTTATTCCGTACCAGTTTCAGGTTTCCGAATTTAATACCTTGAAGTATGTCGTATTTCTCCAAGCGTTCCTTTATTTTTATTTTCTCCACTTCCTCCTTGCATTGACGTATCAAGTCAATGGCCTCATTTGTCGTTTTTATATTAACGGCAGCCTCCAGGTCGGCCTCGGCGCCCGAATAATTATTATTTCCCATTTTAGCTTTTGCCGATGAGATATAATCGTTGTATTTCTTTTCCGATATTGCCTCTTTATCTTCCGGCGTCGGAATTTTGTTTGCGGATTTTCCCGAAGAAGTTTTTGCCGACATAAGATGCCCTGTTTCCCGATTTGAAGTAAACGTCGGACTCCGTTCGGGCTTGATTGCCGGATTCAGTTCCGAAGTACGTCCGGGATCGGCATTGACGGCCGGCATTGAGTCGGCATTATTGATCTGTGATGACTGCGACGGATATTCGTCAGGCGTCGGCTGTTGCTCATCGTATTCCGGGTTATGAAACGAGTCTTGCACGGATTCGCCGTAAGCAGAGCCATTGCTATCCGGCACGTTAACCGTCATATCATCATTCTTTTCCGGCAGAAATATCCCGAAAGTCAAACTCTGCGGAGTGGCAACATCTATAAAATAGCTATATATAGCATATCCCAAAAATGAAAAAAGCAGAATGACGGCTGCTAAAGAAATCCGTTTCAATGTTTTTTTCTTCGGATTATCATTCCCCGAATATTTCCCGTCAGCAAAAGAAGACACCGGGATCGTCCTGTCGTCGTCCGTATCACCGGAATTTCCCGGCGAACGGACAAGAATCGGTTCGGTAAGTTCGTCGTCTGTTACGTCCTTCGTTTCCATCAGGTTATTTTCCGTGAGTTCATACGGGGGAATATCCAGGGAGGCAAGCATTTCTTTCATTGCCCGATAGCGGTTTTCAGGCTTCACCTCCATCGCTTTGAGAACTGCTTTTTCGGTTTTTTTCGTAATATTGGCGTTGTACGACGAGGGGGGAAGCATCCGTTTGGTTGCTCTCAATATAGACTCGACAGGTATCACTCCCGTCAGCAGGTTATACATCGTAGCACCCAGCGAATAAATATCGGGACAGGGCGAGAAACTTTGCATACCCTCATAGTCATACTGCTCAATAGATGCGAAACCTTTCGACAAAGTAAGCGTAGTAGTACTTGTCTCACGCTCGTCCATATTATATCGTTTGCTTACCCCAAAATCAATAAGGCGCGCGTTGTCGTCATTACCGATAAGGATATTACTCGGCTTAATATCAAGATGCACGATATTCTTTTCGTGCACGAAATCGAGAGCATCTCCTATCTGATGGACATATTTAAGCACTTTATTTTCACTCAATACTCCCTCTTTATCAAGCATATATTTAAGGGAACAACCCTTTATATATTCCATAATGATATAGGCCGTATTGTTTTCCTCGAATACTTCCAGTACGTTCACGATATGTGGGTGATGCACTTCCGAAAGGATATTCGCTTCTTTAATTAATTTTTCCTTGAATTTATCAAACAGTTTTCCGCCTGCTGCAGAATAAACCGTAACGGCAAGAGAATCCTTGTCGCGACAGCAGTAGTCTTTAAAGAAATATTCTTTAATACAGACCGGCACTTTCGTTTTCATTACGCCAAGCCCGCCCTTCACTTCAGTATTCCATACGCCCAGATATGTGATACCGAATCCGCCCTGGCCTATGACATGGGTTAGCTGGTATTTCCTGTTTTGTAAAAAATATCCGTCAGGTAAATTCATAAATATTCCCCGTACTAATAATTCCGTACAAAGGTAGTACAAATTGCATATAATACAAAATATATCCGCTTATTTTTATCGCCAAAACGCAACTTGTCTTCGTTTTTCGCCCGTCGGCAATCTGTGCGATGAGAGATCACTATGCAAACGAATAAAATAAGGACAGGATATACTGTTTATAGCCTGCCGTTCTCTGTACATTTTGAACAGGTAAAATATAGAACGAGAAATTATCTTTCGCTTCGTCCGAACAATATTCCACAATAAAATTCTTAAGCGATTCGGCTTTCAGTCCGTGGGAAAAGAGGCTTTCTAAGCCCTCGTCCGTAAAACATTCGGTAACACCGTCGGTACACATCAGGAAACTGTCGCCCGGCCGTACGTCCGTTAAAAGTTTCACATCCGCATTAACCGAATGTGCCGACCCTGTGACGGCTCTTGTTATGACATTCTTTTGCGGATGAACGGCAGCTTCTTCTTTCGTTATTTTTCCTAACTGTACCCACGAATTGACAAGCGAATGATCTTCCGTCACATAAAGGATCTTACCGTTACGAATATGATAGATCCGGCTGTCTCCGATATGCGCGATCGTTATACCGGATGTGCCGACATACAGAAAAGTCAGTGTAGTAGCCATCCCTTTCGCTTCGGGATGCATTTTTGCATACTCGTCGAAGCGCGATTCCGTATACAGGACGGCTTTGTTGATAAAATCTTCGGAAGGATCGCTATCTTCTAAAAACGTATCAAAAAAAGTCTTGAAGGAATCGCAGGCTAACGCGCTTGCGACCTCGCCTTTTTCAGCGCCTCCCACTCCGTCGCATACCATAAAAAAACGCTGTCCGGAATTTGCCAACTCCGATAGCGGAAATATACTGTCTTCATTATTTTCACGGTTACCCTTTCCTGTAGCCGCAAACGGTCTCTCTAATGTTATATTCATGGCAAATATATATAGTTTCATTCATTAAAGCGAACGATCGTGCGTCCCATAACAATTTCATCATTGTCTTTCAACACCACTACATCTCCGCTTTCAATACATTTTCCATTATATAACGTATTATTTTTACTGTTATTGTCCGAAAGACAGTGAAAATATCCGCCTTTCGGATTCTTTTTCACTTCTATGCGCACATGACTGCGACTGACCGTCTTATCGGCTGTCTGTATACAAATAGTGGCCGTAGAGACTTTCGCCTTACGACCAACTATTATCACTCCCTCGTTTAACCGGAACTCCTGATGCGGCGTATCGCCATCCGGCAATACGGTCAGACGTCCGATCCCTTCCTTTTTCAACTTCGGCAGAACGACAATGGTTTCTACCGCCGAGTCGTCGTCCCCTACCCTTTGTTTCAGATACGAAATAGGGATCTCCCGTTTGCATTTAGGACATTTAAAAGACACGATACCTTCCGGTATCCTCGTTTCATCGACTTTAAGTCTGACTTGACAATACGGACATTTAATAGGAATCATAAGATGATTAACATCTCAGCTTCATTTATATCTGACGAATAGGTATCAATATCATCATCATTGATTATACCCATATCATCCATTGTAATGAAATCGGAACCGTCATCTATAAGCCCGTCACCCGGAAAATCAACATCGAACGAATCATCTATCTGAACGAAATCCATCTCCGTATTTACCGTATCATCAATATCGACAAAAACGGCATCTCCCATCGTAACCATATCGTTATCCAACGTAACGAATGTATATTCATCTTTCATAACTATTGTAATTAAT
>JAITBC010000209.1 GCA_031283785.1 Tannerella sp.
ATAATATGATTACTTTTTCCGAAGACAATAGCATAAATATAACCAGCCATTTTTTTCATAATGTAATCTCTTTTGTTATGCGGATATCTTCGGATGAGGCGCCCGTCATGAAACGATAAACGCCCGAAGGAACGACAAATGTCGCTTTTTCGTCATCCCAATAGCGAAGATTTTCCTTTTGTATGATGATTTCTATTTTTTCCGTCTGTCCTTTCCTGATAAAAACACGCTTGAAACCTTTCAATTGTTTGACAGGTAAAAGGATATTCATATCGGGCAGTTTGACGTACAGTTGAGCGACTTCGCTACCGTCTCTTTTCCCTGTGTTTTTTACATCGAAATTGACCCGGATGATTTCTCCTTCATCATTGACCGTCAGGTTTTTGTATTCGAAGGACGTATAACTCAAACCGTAACCGAAAGGATAAAGCGGTTTACCCGTAAAATATTGATATGTGCGTCCTTTCGTCACATCGTAATCATCGAATGGCGGCAGTTCGTCCGGACTGTTATAATAGGTGAGCGGCAACCTTCCGGCAGGATTATAGTCGCCGAACAGAACTTCCGCAACAGCCATCCCGCCCTGTTCACCCGGATACCAGGCATTGATAATTGCAGGAATATTATCGTTCATCCAGTTAATCGCCAGCGAACTTCCGGCTACAAGCGCCACAATCGTATTCGGATTCACCTTATAGATTTCACGGATAAATTCCTCCTGATCTTTCGGCAGGCGTATATCACTGCGGTCTTTTCCCTCGCGTTCGATACTTTTGTTGATTCCCAGCACAGCAATGGCAATGTCGCACTCGCGAACGGCTTTTCCCGCGTCGCCGTACAAATCCAGCCGGCTTTTCTTGTTTGTAGATGGGATTCGCCACGACAAACGGGCAATGGCAGCATCGCGGTTATCGTAATATTCCGCTTGCAGAAGGTAATCTTTCCCGGCTTCCAAATCCATACGGACAGTATCTGTGCGGACGCTATGCCCCGCCCATGCATCGATCACCTTCTGTCCGTCAATAAACAGACGGCAACCGTCGTCGGACGTGAAGGCGAAAGTGTATGTTCCGGATATTGTCGGGCGGAGTTTCCCTTTCCAGCGAATCGAAACGGGCGATTTCGGGAGGAAAGGATCAGGCGCCTGATTGGCCGGCTCGAAGTTAATCCATTCGTCTTTACGGACTTTCGGGTCGCCTTCCAGATTCCGGTCGGCAAAATATTCGGCTTGCAAACCTTCGGGAAAATACGACTGGGATATCAGTTCATAGCCATCCAATGCCGAGACCCAGGGCGCATATACGATTTTTACCTTATCGCCCACTTTTTCACGGATGCCGGCAAGGATGGATACCGGCTGATTTAAAGGAAATCCGCTGTAGTCGCCAAACTCGCAATTGGCGGCATTTATTCCTACAACAGCAATTGATTTTACCTTTTTCAGGTCGATGGGCAAGGCATTATTCGTATTTTTCAGCAAGACAATGCTTTGACGGGCTGCTTCGAGCGCCAGTTCCCTATGCTCGGGCGAACCGACCACCGAAGGAGAGATCTTATTGTATGGGTTATTCGAAGGATTATCAAAAAGCCCCAAACGTATTCTCGCCCTCAGCACATGGTATGCGGCGGAATCAATATCCGCATCGGAAACCATTTTCTGCCTGTACGCGTTCAATAGCGGCTGGATGTAAACGTTATCCCCGCATTCCAAGTCTAATCCGGCTTTGATGGAAAGTGTGGCGGCCGTTTCCCGTGTTTTGACGTATTTGTGTCCACTGACCAGCAAAGCCGGTCCTCCGCAATCGGAAACGACATAGCCGTCGAAGCCCCAGTCTTCGCGTAATACTTTCCGTATCAACCATGGATTGGCGGTGCAAGGCACGTCGTTAATAGCGTTATACGCAGTCATGATGGAAGCCGCTTTTCCTTCCTTGACGCACAGTTCGAATGGTGCGAGATAATATTCCCTCAACAGCCGTTCGGGAACCTGCGGATTGGCTTCAAAGCGGTTGTGTTCTTCATTGTTGACGGCGAAATGCTTTGGTGTGGAAACGATTTTCAGGTATTTAGGATCATTGCCTTGAAGTCCTTTCACAAAAGCGGCGCCCAAAATGCCCGACAAAAACGGGTCTTCCCCGTAAGTTTCGGGCGTACGTCCCCAGCGCGGGTCACGAGCCATATTCACCGTTGGCGACCAGAAGGTAAGCAAATCGCTGAACTGGGCTTTTTGCTGTTTTCCCTGTTCCAGTTCGTTCCAGCGGGCGCGGGCTTCGTCCGAAATAGCAGTAGCAATCCGGTAATGCAAATCGGGATTCCACATGGAAGCCAGTCCGATAGCTTGCGGAAAGACCGTGAAATTTCCCGGACGAACAACACCATGCAAGGCTTCATTACCGTGATAATATTTATCAATCCCCAAACGGGTAATTTCGGGCGAAGTAGCGCGCAAAAGATCTGTCTTTTCCTCGACCGTGAGCCGTGACAGCAAATCCATAACGCGGTCGTGAAGAGGCGCATTTTCGTCGCGGAACAATTCCTGCGCACTCAATGCCGGAATTTGCAGTAATACAATGATTGCAAGAATATAACGAATGATTTTCATGTTTATATATTTTTAATTGACTGTCATACCCGTATTTTATTCACTTTCCCTCTGAGGCATTTTGAAACTCAACGGTTTTTGCCTTTTCAGCATTTTGGAAGCCTCGCCGGTCAGCCATAAATAATGGTCGGAAGGCATACCTTCCAAATCGACAAACTTGGCGACTTCGCTTACGGGCGGATTATCACTTACCTTGAAGATTGCCGTACCCTCGTTTACCTCGTCGAACATGGCAACATAAAGCATTTCGGCTCCGGCATTTATTGCCGTGGAAATCTGTTGCCAGTAAAAACGTCCTTTTTGGCGGGGAATAGAGCCAACCGGCTTAACATCGTCGGGAAACTCAAAACGACTGAGATTGTGCCAACTAAACCCCGGCGTAACACAGGGAACATAACCGATACTGTTTCGATTACACCATTCTATATCGTCAAGAATCACATCTCGATAGCGCTCCATATCGTTGTGCAGCAGAGGCGAAAATCGTTGCACCGTCCAAGGCATGACGAGGTCGGCGCTACGGATAATCGTATGCAGATAAGGGTCATGCACACAATCGGCGTTCAAATCGCGCCAGAAAGTCGGCACACCCAACATAACGCTGCATCCGCCGTATTCGGGGTCGTTTTTGAGGAAGTCGATGAAACGTTCAATTCCGATATTGCGGATATCATACGGACGGTCGGGAAATCCTATGCCCCAAATTGTTACAAGCGGTTTCCCGTCGTAGAAAACGTAAGTCTGAGCGCCTGCCTGGTTTGTCACCTTCAGTGAATCGACCAAATATTTCCAGTCGTCAATCAAAACCGAACAATCCTCATTTTGCGCCCGAAGTCCCGATAAATCGTACATGATACCTACGGAGCGCCGGTATTTGGACGCCGCTTCGAAGGCATTTTTGATAATCGTCGCAGGACGGGCATTCGGTTTGGCATTACTGAAAAACCGCTGCATGAAAACGCCATCCAGACCATACTCTTGCATCCATTTAAAATGCAGGTCTATAGTACTTTTATCCGCAGAACTAAAGAATCGGGCGGTAGATCCGTCGGCATGTTTCAAGCCTGTCGGATAAGTCTTTTCATACTCGCTCACGTCAGGCCACATGTCGATACGCACTTTCGTTTCGTCAGGATACATCACTCCGTTGGAGGACGCTCTGAACCATCCCTGGTATCCCGCCATAATCAATCCCTTATAGCTGGGATAAAGCGTATTTTGGGAATGTTTGTTCTGAGCCATTCCCGCCGTTGCGATACCGAAGCAAACGGCAAAAATTATAACTGTCCGAGTTTTCATATCTGTTTATTTTTTAAATACTTCCATCATTTGATAATAATTTTCCAATTGTTTAAGCATGATTTTTTCTCCCGCTCCGATTTCTATAAGGTCGGGACCATGGTCGGCTCCATATCCACCGTAAGCAGCCGAACGGACGTCGGGGAGGTAAATCGGCCATTTACCACCGTTCCATGTATATCCGAACAGGAAAGGCACAAGACCGTAAGGCTGAAATTCACGTTTCCAATCTATCTGAAACTTGATGAACGGTTCGCCGGGAACGGTTGCTATCACATAACGGTTGTTAATGGAAATCACTGAAAAATGTACATTATAATACAGTTTTTTGTCATAACGTCCTGTGAAAAACAATGAATCGGCATACACCTTGATATTCGTTTCATCGTGAGGGTTGGGGTACAGTTCTTTTGCCAGCTTCACGGCTTCGATAGAAAGGAGTTTACCCATACGGTCAATCAGGTCGTAGTTTGAAGGTCGCGGATCATCGGGTCCTGTTCTTCCGCCATCCTTGAAAAGCGGCGCCTGGTTGCCTCCGCCACCCTGTACAAACAAGCAGGTGATGGAATTATTAAAAGCTTCTTCAGTGTACTTGGTCGCATAACCAACGTAATCGGCAGAAATTTCGAAATTATTCCATGCCACATCGGGATGACAGGCATAATTCATTATCAATACGCGGGGAATCCCGTCTTTATCTTCCAGTTTAATGATACCCACCGCATTATCTACAGGACCATGTGGAATACGTTCGGGATTGACGGCGCGGTAATGATCGTCGCCCAACCACGATTCGCGCGCACGTCCGTCTTCGCGAAGAATCAAACGGTTGAAACTTAATTGCGGAAAATACCGGTATCCTCCGGAAATAGCAGCTTCGAACATATTTCCCGAAGCGGTTTTCATTGCCGATGTAATCCGTTCTTCCATAAAATCTCTGGGTCCGGCTTGCGCCGAATGAGTATGTTGAGGACAAAAATATATATCTTTAAGGTTAAACTGATTTTTCAATTTCTCTGCCAGAGGAATATTCGTATAACCACCCAAGTCCAGTGATACAAAAGCGATTCGAGAATTTCCCGCTTCCAGAATTAATGTCCTTACATACAGCGAATCATGGACGGGATATCTTGGATTCGGCGGAGTGATATTCACTTTCGCCGTGCCTGCCAGTAATTTATCGACAGCAAACGCCATATCCGGATTGAACATCATATACCCGAAAATCAGCATGAGTGATAAATATTTTATACTTTTCATTTTCATAATATTTTATTATTGCTTAACTGTCTGTACAATCAAATCGGCAATTTTAGCCGGGTCATTCGGTTCGAGAGGATAATGTCCTCTACCCTGGTCAACGACCACCGTCATTTTCCCCGGATAACGTTTTTTCATCTCGTTTGTCTGGGTTTTCAGATTTGGGTCAAGACTTCCGCTTACGTGTATAACAAGCACTTTCGCCGCAGCTAAAGGCTTCAGGTTGTCCATTGGTTGCACTTTTGCAAGCGAAGAGCGCAAAATCGGATTTTCCCCGTAAATGCAGGCTACCTTGCCGGGATTCTCGATCGCCCACACATAGACCTCTCCTGTGGCAGCGCCTCGTCCAGCCAATACGGTTTTTGAGGAAAAGCCTTTGTTGACCAGATATTTATATACAATATCCCAATGTTTAAGAATCGGACCGTCGGCATTATACGGAACAGGAGCGACTACAATATAAAAACCTTTTGCAAGCAGTTCCAAATCCACTGCCGAATTGCCGTCCAGCCGGTCGCAACGGAAAACCCACGGATTACCTGCCGCCGCCTGTTTGGGAACATACACGGTTACAGCGCCTTCCACTCCTTCCAGCGAGAAAGAATAGTTATCGTAATTTCCGGTAAAATAAGGTCCCCATTTGCTAATCCAAACTTTTTCGGACGGAGCATATTCGTATTTGACTGTTGTGCTGTAAAAATTTGATTTTTTCGCTCTCTCGGGCAGAAATGTCGGTTTATCCTGTGGTTTTTCCTTAAAACTTTGTTCGATAAAATCCGCAATAATATCCGGATTACTCAGGCTGTGAGGGTGATGCGCTGTTCCGTCTTTGACAAGAACAGAAAAACGCCCGCCGTTTGCATGGTAAAGACCTTGAATTGCATACGTATTATGCAAAATCGGGTCGATGCTTCCGCAAATATTCAGGACAGGGACATCATTTGCGGCAAGTAAATCCATCTTCATCAGACTCGTATGCGAAAGTCCCGGATTATCGGCACAGATAGCCGAAACTTTTTCGGGATGCGTTGTTCCCCAAGTATAAGCATTCGACCCGCCACGGCTCATCCCGATGAAGGAGGGTTTTGGAGACAAGCCATGTTCCTCCGTAAGAAACTTATACCACACATCCCATGTTTCGTCGGGGTCGGTTGTAATATAAGCGATATGAAAGCCTCTTTTCAGAAGTTCGATTTCCGCCTGCGGAGCGTGATCCCAATAGCAACCGCGCCAACTCCATGGATTTCCTTCAGCCGCCTGTTTCGGAACAACGACAATACAACGCCTCGTGCCTTTTTCGGGCGCTACAACTCCATTTCCTTCCTGCGGAGTCGCTTTAATCGACTTTATTTGCAAAGTCGTTTCGTTAATCACAAAGTCATAGCGGTCAAAACCATGCCATTGCGTTTTCTCTCCCGTGAAAGACTGTGCAAAGTTCGTAAATCCGCCGAAAAACATTAATAACAGGGAAAATATTCCCACTACATTTATTTTCATGACATTCTACTAATTAAAAGTTTATAACAATATTTTTATATTTAACGGTAAATACTAACTGTTTAATATCCGTATTCTTATCAAGGTTGAATGTGATTGTCTTTTCTTCGCCGGCAGCAAGTTCATAATGATGAACTTCACCTGTCAGCGTTCCATTGACAAACATATACGCTTTTCCCGTATCCATCAGATTACCGGTGTTTTTCACCTTAATAACCGCACGCTTTTTATTATATACCAGATTTTCTTCTATTCCCGAATACGACAAATCAAAATCGGCGGCACAGGTCTTCCGATAGTCAATTGTTCCCGTCAATCCTTCCGAATCAGAGTTATATTTTACATTATCTTTTATGCGGTCGGCGGCGCGGTACGAAGGACTTTTTCCTCCTACGTTAATCTTAAACTCACCGCTTTCGACAACACGATCCATCTTGTCGTTCAACAACGAAAGCTGATAGGGGGTCAGAACGAAATTAACGGTTTTCACTTCGTCCGGACGAAGCGTAACACGGTCAAAATCTTTCAGTTCCATTACACGGGTCTTGACGCTCGCATACATATCCGTAACATAAAGCTGAACGACTTCATCGCCGGCTATCGTCCCCGTATTCGTCACATCTGCCTGGATATGAACCGTTCCATCGTCATTGACACGCGTTTGCAGGTTCGAATAACGGAACTGTGTATAACTCAATCCGTAACCAAAAGGATACAAGGGATAAAATTCCATGTCGGAATATTCGTAGCGCCGTCCGGAAGTCTTAAAGTTGTAGTAGTTAGGTACCTGTCCCACATGGCGCGGGAATGTCATCGGCAGACGTCCGGCAGGATTATAGTCGCCGAAAAGCACATCGGCAGTAGCATATCCGCCTTCCTGTCCCGGCAACCAGTTCACCAAAATCGCCTTACAATGTTCCGCCGCGTAAGAAACATTAAAGGGACGTCCAACTTGCAAGATTAAAATGACCGGTTTGCCCGTTTCGCAGATTGTTTCCAGTAATTTTTGCTGATATCCGGGAAGTTCCAGTGTGGCATAATCGTGATTTTCGCCCGATGTCTGACGGATTCCTCTTCTTGCGGCGCTATTCGAATAATCGCCCAGAACCATTACGACAACATCGGACAGCAATGCCGCTCTCCGCGCATCTCCGGGATTGAAACTTTCGTCGCCGTTAAATTCGCACCCTTTTTCGTAAATAACATTCACGCTTTTGTCAACAGCTTGTTTAATACCCGTCAAAACCGATTTCAACTGTCCTTCCTGCAGTTTAGGGGTATAGTCGCCGGGCTGTAAATCGTCAGCCGCCGGTCCGATTACTGCGATGGTTTTTATTGACTTGGACAATGGCAGAATGTTGTCTTTATTTTCCAGTAACACAATGGATTCACGCGCCGATTGACGGGCTAATTCCTTATGTTCCGCCGACTGCCAGCCGGGATAAGTTTTGTTCCAGTCGAGGGCTTTCGAAGGATTATTTTCAAAAAGACCTTTCCCGAACATAGCGCTTAACATAGTACGACATACGTTATCAAGGTTTTCCATGTCGATACCCCCATTGTTGGCTGCCGCAATCACATCCTTGTTATTATATGTGTCGCCACAGTTGGTAGCGATTCCTGCCGCTAATGCCTGATTGGCAGCTTCCACAACATCGGCAGCCGTATAATGCTTGCGGGCTGTCAGATTTCCGATAGCGCCGCAATCGCTGACTATAAATCCGCTAAAACCCCATTCTTCACGTAAAATTCCATGCAGCAACTCCCTGCTCTTCGCTACAGGTTCTCCCAGATAGTCCGAATAAGCCATCATCAACGACTGGCAATCGTACTCGCGAATTACGTGACGGAATGGCGCCAGATGTATCTCACGGATTTCGCGTTCCGACAGGCCAATGTCGTGCGAATCGCGACCACCCAATGGCGCTCCGTGTACAGCAAAATGTTTTGGCGTGGTTATAAGTCCTTTGGATTGATAGCCTTTAATCCATGCTCCGCCGATTTGCGAAACCAACACGGGGTCTTCGCCGAACGTTTCTTCGCACCGTCCCCAACGCGGGTCTTGCGCTACATCCAATACCGGCGACCATGCCTGAATAGCATTGGCGCTGACCGTTTCATCGCCCGCTATTTCGCCGACCTGTTCCACTAATTTTTTGTTCCATGTCGCTCCCATTGCAATTGCCTGCGGAAAAACGGTCGCCCCACTACCATACGAAAAGCCATGGACAGCTTCCACTTTTTTCATATCAGGCACTCCCAGATGCGGGATACCGGGAATACCCCAACCTTCGCGTATCAATTCCATCTTGTCGTTCGGCGTCATCGCCACAAGCAGCAACTCAACCCGTTCTCCGACAGGCAAAGCTGCATTCAACCACGGTTTATCAACAGTCTCTGCCGTCTTCGTTTGCGCTTTATCTTCCGTATAAATGAAAGCTATCTCCGCAATGGAAACAGGTTTCCTTAACGTATTACCTTTGAAAACAAGCCGCACATGCGCTCCGTATTTAGGGGGAAATGTCAGGCTGAACCTTTGATTGCCTTTAATATCGTATTGCACCGCATCACCCGGATTCATCGGGTCGTATGTGACGAATATGTTTACGGATTTCAGGAAATCATCTCTCGAAACGCCTTTGGCTTCCAACTGAATTTCTTTGACGTCGCCAGGCGTCTGCAAGGTAAACATCAAAAACTGTTCGCTTTGCAATTCATCGACGCCAAGCTCCCATGCCGTCGCACTATTGTCATCCAGCAAATTAACGCTCCGACTTGTGTTTACCGAAGCCGATACGGTCGTTACGCCTTTTTTCTGGGCAAATGCAATACTGCCCGAAATTATAAAAAGGATGAATAATATATGTTTCATACGTTATATTATTAAATTTAAACTATGCAAAAATACAACTTTTTTTATATATGACAAAAAAATGTTTACCAGTTTGCAACTGTTAAGTATCTTACCTTTGTTCTTCGGAATGCGTTTCCGGTAACATAAAACCCGAAAGATTCAAATATTTTGTGAACAAGATGCCCGCGCCCGGAATAGCGACACACACCCGCCAAGGTCCTGCGGAGTAGCGAATATTTGTCGGAGACATATCATTTTCTGTAAATATTTTAATCTTTCGGATTCCATGTTTCCTGATACTGTTTTCTTCTTCCTGTCCAAAACTCATGTTAAATACACGCGAATTTTTGGTTTAAAGATACACATTTTCCATTATTGCTTATTCCGGAATCAATTATTTAGCCGTACAAAAATCAGTTTAATTGTCAAAGACATTCTCCCGCCATCGTAACGGGAGAACTGTCATTGACAAAATAAAACTGAAAATAATTAGTTAAACATCATCGCCATATAATGTTATTTCTCCCAGATTGATACAGTTTGTATTCTGCCAGTTAGGGTATTTAATTACCAGCCGAATGTATCGCACTTTCTTTCCTGTCTCGACAAGATTAAAATCCGAGCCGGCAGCCCAGATAGCTTTGTCGGCGTCGTTACTCGTATTGAAAGCGGAAGCGGACGGCTTTTCTATTTCAAAATCGCCCAGTTTCACCCAGTCCTGCTGCCAGTTATAAATTCCCTGTTCGGGCTCCGGCGCGACATAATTCCGACTGTTAGCCTGCGCTTGCGTTATTTTGTCGGTGTACTGCGGGTCGGAGGCTGAAAGATAATTTCCCGGATCTTTTTGCGTTACATAAGTCGTCCTGTAATATACTTCGAACTCATCCTTTGATAGAAAATTCTCCAGTTCTTTCGGCACATCGGTAGCCCAAAGTTCAAAGAATCTGGGACTGTGACCCGTGAAAGCGCCGTTATCAGTTCTGCACCAGATATGCAGCCTGCTAAGTGTGGCAAGGACGCCCATATCGATGGTAAAATGATGCGGGAACTTAAATCTTGCGCTGGCATTGCCCGACTGGTCTTCGGTATGCAAGATAGTCATGCCGTTGGTATTGTTTGCGGAGCCGCCATCCCAGATTTTAGCCAGACTGCGTTGTCCGACGCCAAAATCGGTAATTGGTTTGAGGTAATCCTGGTCGCCACCGCCCGGATGAGGCGTAGTATTGTCTCCCGGTTTGAATGCTGCCACAAACTTTGTTTTATTTATCTCGCGTTCAAATTTGGGCATGATAAAGCGACGTTTTATCGACTCTATGGTTTCGAGGCCATTTTCCGGTAAGTGAATCGTGTAAATATTTACTTCATCGCCGGTTTCCAATCCTTGCAACAGAGTCACCTCTTCATCGTTGGGAACTTCCACTTTTACAGGATTACCATCGGAATTGACGTATTCCACCACTGAATACTGAAGAGAACTTGCCGTTACCGATACTGCTTCCCAAGTGATTTGCATATCGCCGGTTACGAGCTTGGCTATTTCTTTGATGCCGCGGTTACGCAGATTTTCCACATAAACATCGCCCAGCACAGCGCCCGAAACCTCGACAGATTTGGAAATATGACCGTTATCGTCCTGCATCTCAAATTCAAAGATATATTCTCCTTCATTGATATTATTCAGAAGAGTTGTCAACCACATTTCGCTTTCCAGTGTTCTCACTGTAGGAACAGTTACGCTGGTATCCCGCTGATTCCAGTAAATTACGGTTTTCGTAATGCGCGGGTCTGCATTGATTTTCCATTCAAATCCTATTTTGTGGAATCCGGAATGTACTTTTATCGAATCGGCTGCGCCGATATACAATATTTCGCCACGGTCAATGTATTCCTGATGTATGCTGTTCATGTTTTCGCACGAAAATACGAAAAATATGAAACACATGACAAGAATCGCCGGTACAACTTTCATTCCCTGTAAAAGGGAAAATTTAGAATCTGTTCTTTTCATTAAAAAAAATTTAAATAGTTTAACATATTTATCTATCGTCTCCATATACAGATAATTCCGCCATGTGCATTGCCGGAGTATGCGCCCATGTGTCGTGAACTTCAAACCGGATATAACGCATTTTGGAAACATCCTGTCTAAAATCAAAATCAAACCCGGCATTATGGGCTGCAATATCTTCGGGAGTATTTGTTCCCGGAGGCAAACCCGAAGGTTTAACGATTTCGCACTCTGCCAGCAATGTCCAGTCTTTTTTCCATTCATTGCTGTTATAATACGCTGCATCATCTCTCGGAAAAGCCAGTTCGTCCGTACCCCATATATCAAACAGCCTCAAATTGTGCTGTGCAAACGGATAAATCTCTCCGCGTTCAAATATTGTTATATGGGTTAACTGCGCCATGGCGCCGAGATCGATAGTAAAATGCTGCGGAATTGTGAAACCGGCTGCGGCGTCGGTATGCCATCCGTGATATTTGTCGGGGTCGTCAAGGACACCATCCCATATCTTTTCTATTGGACGGTTATCATTTACCGAAGTATTGTCCCCTGCAAGCGCCGGACTGCTGAATTTCGACTTCTCGAGCATCACTTCATAATATGGTTCTGTTTCAATCTTAAAAGTATCCGAAACATTTTCGTATTTATCGGTAATACTCAAAGCGAAAAGACGCTTATCTGTATTGAACGGTCTAAGTTTTTTAGAGTCCGTTAACAGAGAAGAGAATACCATATCCTTAAGTTCCAGCTCTCCATAATCGTTGGCTGCCATAAATGAAATGCCTGCCATAGCTTTTGCCGGATTCTCCCACGTTACTACGACACCTCCGTAGGTCGGCTCTATATGGAACGAATTAAATATGGCAGTCATGGGTGGAGCCAGAGGAACAAATTTTTCGACATGCGCTTCGGACTTGTTTTCGCTGTGGTCAACAACATAAAGTCTGAGTTCTATTTCCTCAGGCTCGCCGATTCCTTCCACTTCCATATAATTTCTGTAGATAGAAGAGCGTACCGTCCGGGCTGTGCCGGCGTAGGTAAATTCGCATTTCACATAAGAGATATCGTCTTCCTTGGGCAAAGAATACGTAATATGAGCGCCGCCATTGGTCGGAGTGATATTGACATTGCTGAGCGACAATGGCGGACGGTTATCGGTAGGTGTCTGTCCTGTCGGAAGTTCCGAACAGGAAAACATCACAAAAGATAACAGAAACAACAAGTCTGTTACCCACACTCTGAAAGAGTGTTTCTGTTCGCTTAAATTTATTTGTTTCATAACTCAATGTATTTTTATTATTATTTAATATACAGACTGTTTTTACCATCCCGGATTTTGCACCAAATTACTGTTAACTATAAGCGTACTGCTGCGTAAAGGCCAGAGATAGTCTTTATAAGTAAACTGTCGATTACTGAAATAAACTCTTGTGAGATAGTAATCTTCAAGTTTTTGTCCCTGAAAGTCCCACCCGCGTACGGGCTCGTTCAGATATTTTTCGGCATCGCGCCACCTGCGCAGATCGAAAGGACGCTGTCCTTCAAAAGAAAGTTCAATAAGACGTTCGCGTTTGATGATTTCACGCATTCCGTCTTTGTCTGCCGGTTTTTGTATGTCTTTTGCATATTTCCACGATTCCACAACTCCGTTCAGTCCTGCCCGCAGCCTTATGCTATCTACCCAGCGGTAAACCTCTTCATCGGGTTTGGATTTTATTTCATTCAGTGTTTCGGCATACAGCAGGTATAAATCCGCTAAACGTATAACAGGCATAGAAAAACGGTAAGGATTAGGCGCCTGTGTATTTGTCGGAATCCTGAAGCTCACCAGTTTTTTTATGAAATATCCCGTCGAAGGATGGCAGTCCTGAAATACCAGACCATGTATGTCGCCCGACCTGTTTTTGACAACAAGTTCCTCTCCGTCATCACTATTTGCCAACAATTCATAAATTCCTCTGTCGAAACAGAGATGTGCATAAAAACGCTGTTCTCTGTAATAATTCAATTTTGCCGTTGTTTCTCTGCTTCCGATATAATGGCGGTGCCATGTATGTGAATCGGGTTCGGCGTCGGGGTCAACTTCCTCTTCGGGGTCAAGTTCGATTGGCGTATTTGCCTGCGTTTCGTAGCGGTGTTCATAATCCCAATACGGATCTTCATCAATAGGAATACCATTCTTTGTATAATATGTTTCCGCCATTTTCATCGTAGCGCTCAACTCGGCAGTACCGGCATAACTGGTATAAATCTTTGGCGTACACCAGTTTTGAAATTGATTATTGTTGTTGGTACAAGCCCATACTGTTTCCCTGTTGGTAGTAAACCTTTCGGTAACACATCCTCTAAGCGTGTATTTCAGAGCGGTTGTATTGGACATAATATCGTATCCTACCGGATATCTGAACAGACGGTGTCCGGCAACATGCGCCGCATCAATAGCCTCTTTCACCGCTGTCGCCGCTCTTTCCCAACGTGCATGAATAACTGCGGGGTCATTGTTGTTTGCAATGAGTTGCACCCCCCGTTTATCCTTGAAATTATTATAGAAAATATAACTGCCGTTAAACAGAGGACTTGCCGCCCAAATCAATGCTTTGGCTTTAATTGCCAGCGCAACGGCTTGCGTTATCCTGCCTGTTTCGGTGCTTATTTCCGTAATCGAAGGCGGAAGGTCAGGCGTAGCTTCATTCACCAGATTGACAATGTATTCAATCACGTCATCTACCGGTTCGCGGAATATGCGTACCTGTTCCGGCGGGGCGCTAACATCAATATTTTCATCCACAATAGGAATCGGCCCATATAATTGCATGAGAAAGAAATGGAAATAGGCTTTCAGAATTTTCACTTCGGCTTTCCATCGTACCACCTCAGTTAGCGATATATCGGGGACTTTATCAATGTTTTCTAAAAAGATATTGCAATCGCGGATGCCTATCCACATGTTTTTACCACTTTGGGCTCCATCCCAGAAATTGTGGTAAGGATCAGTAATATTCTGTTGACCCTGGGCAATACGTGCACCACTGTTGCCTCTCATGTTATTGTCAACGTCCCACCATATTTCATCGCCGCCGGCGATTAAACCCGGATAACCGAACGCATCGGCCATATTGGGCAGGTAGTTATAACAGCCGTAGAAAAATTTTTCCGAATTGATCCGGTTCGAAAATGCTGTTTCCAGGGTTGCAGTACCGTCCGGCACAACATTCAAATAATCCGAACAGTTGCTGAACAGTATGATGCCGAAAAACAAAAATATATAATTTAAATATTTCATATCCTGTTATTTATTAATTATTAAAATTCAAAGTTGAT
>JAITBC010000260.1 GCA_031283785.1 Tannerella sp.
AAATAACAGATGTCCAGTTTGCAGAAATTTGATTCAGACGTATAACATTCATTCGTAACATTCTTCGCAAACTCAATAAACCCGGGATATTTTTATGCTGTCAGTTATCCTGTAAAGATGTGGTTTACTGGAGTTTATTCAGGGCGCAGTTATTTTTAACCCCTTTTCATTTGAAATCGGGGGGCAATGCGTATCCTGTAACATCAGAAATCCTGACCCGAAGCAGATTGCATTGTCACAATTTTCGGATACAAAAATAATATAATAACTTGGTTCTTAAATATAACAATTCAATATTGCTATACTCCTGACATTATTTTTGCGACAGTAAGGTTTTGCGCTATGTCTTTTTATAAATAACTATGTGTCAGCAACAAAATGTTCTACAGGTCAGGATTTCTGAAATTGAGATAAAACAGCCGTCAATTATATCAATTAACACACAAAATTCGTGAAAATGACTCCGTCGAATTAAAAATTCGTGAAAATTCGTGGTTAGAAAAAACCTCAATTTGTGGACGAGCACAGTATAACTCCCAAAATTTCCGGTACGGACAGTATTTTATGTCAAATGCAAAACGTTTTACGCAAATCATTATCGCAAAAACAGTACCGCCTCAAAGAAGATTCAGTCCATTTGCATCTTCTCTAAAAATCAAAGAGAGCACACATTTGTGTACTCTCTTTTGTTTAATAAACCTTTAAAATCAAAAAATATGTTAAACTAATTTCTTCTTTTATTATTAAAAGGCTTGCGTCCGCCCTTGTCGTAGTCTCTTTTATCCGACCTGTCTGACCTGTCCGGTCGGCGTTCGGTATGAGAATGTTCGGGTTCTACGTATCCTTCGGGTTTTGGCAGCAGCACACGTCTTGACAGCCTTAATTTACCGGTTTTTTCTTCCACTTCCAGAAGTTTGACCTCAACTTCGTCGCCCTCTTTCAGGACTTCCTCAACACTGTTCAGTCGTTTCCAGTCGATTTCGGAAATGTGTAACAGTCCGTCCTTTCCGGGCAGTATTTCTACGAATGCGCCATAACTGTGTATTGCTCTGACCTTTCCCTTGTATATACCTCCGGGTTCGGGGCCGAAAACAATAATTTTTATCCTTGCTATGGCATCGTCAATAACCTCTTTATCGGGAGCAAAAACATCGACAAAACCTTTTCCGTCCTTTTCGGTAATAGTGATTGTAGAGCCGGTAAGTTTCTGGATTTCCTGTATCACTTTTCCGCCCGGACCAATCACTGCGCCGATAGTATCCGCAGGAATAACAATCTGTTTTATACGCGGCACGAACGGTTTATAGTCTTCTCTCGGTTCCGAAATAGTTTTCATCATTTCGCCCAGTATGTGTAAACGTCCCTTTTTAGCCTGTTCCAGCGCCTCTTCCAGTATTTCGTATGAAAGTCCGTCCACTTTTATATCCATTTGAGTGGCAGTGATACCGTCTTTGGTACCTGTCACTTTAAAATCCATATCGCCCAGATGGTCTTCATCGCCAAGAATATCGGACAGAATGGCATACCGGCTGGCTTTATTTTCGGATATCAAGCCCATGGCTATTCCGGAAACAGGTTTTTTCAGCTGCACTCCTGCGTCCATGAGAGCCATAGTACCGGCGCAGACAGTTGCCATAGACGACGAGCCGTAAGACTCGCGAATGTCGGAAACAACACGTATGGCATAAGGAACGTCATCACCGACCGGAACCATTGGCATCAATGCTCAGAAAGCCAGATTTCCGTGTCCTATTTCCCGTCTGCCTATGCTTCTGATGGGTTTTGCTTCTCCGGTCGAGAACGGAGGGAAATTATAGTGTAATACAAACTGTTCCGAACCCTGAACCAGAACGTCGTCCACCTGTTTTTCATCTAATTTGGTGCCGAGTGTAACGGATGTAAGCGATTGAGTTTCGCCCCGTGTAAAGATTGCCGAACCGTGTACCGCTGGCAAATAATCTATTTCACTCCATATCGGGCGTATTTCGGTAGTCGAACGTCCGTCCAGACGGATACCTTCGTCAAGTATCATTCTGCGCATTGCACGCTTTTCAACATCGTGATAGTAACGGCGAATCATGGGAGTTTTTTCTTCGCGTTCTTCTTCGGGAAGAGTTTCGACAAATTCGGCTACAAGAGCTTCAAAAGCGTCGGTACGTTCATGTTTGCCTGTGCCGGATTTTGCAATCTGATAACAGCGGTCGTAGCAAAATTCTTCCACCGCTTTTTTCAGATCTTCGTCGTTTTCATCGTGACAGTATTCCCTTTTTGTTGTTTTGCCCACTTCTTCCTGCAATTCGAGTATGGCACGGCAGTGACTTTTTATATCCTCGTGTGCAAATTTTATGGCTTCCAGCATGTCGTGTTCCGAAACTTCTTTCATTTCACCTTCCACCATCATGATATTGTCCAAAGTTGCGCCAACCATTATATCAATATCGGCATCTTCCAGCTGAGAGAAATTTGGATTCGTCACAAATTCGCCATTGATGCGAGCGACCCGGACTTCCGAAATCGGTCCGTTGAAAGGAATATCCGAAACGGCCAATGCCGCCGACGCCGCCAGCCCCGCAAGTGCATCGGGCATAATATCCTTGTCGGCAGATATCAAGGTAATAGTAACATAGACTTCGGCATGAAAATCGTCGGGGAACAGAGGACGCAAAGCTCTGTCGACCAGTCTTGAAGTCAG
>JAITBC010000263.1 GCA_031283785.1 Tannerella sp.
GTTTTCCTGACCGCCGCGGTGAGGTCGCCCAACACATCACGGTGAGGCCCGACGTCCACCGCATTCCAGTTCCATGAGTATTCGCTCGGCCATAAAGCATAACCGTCATGATGCTTGGATGTAAGAACAACATACCCGGCGCCTGCATCCTGAAACAGTTTTGCCCACTCGTCGGGATTAAACATCTCACATTTGAAATCTACGGCAAAATCCTGATATTTAAAAGATTCTCCATACGTCTTCCGGTGATGCTCTACAAACAACGGATGACCTTTTACTAAACGATTCCAGTAATGTTCCGAATAACATTCGTAAATATCTTTTGCACCGTCTTTATATAACGGCCCCCATGCAGGAACGCTGTACACTCCCCAATGAATAAAAATCCCGAATTTGGCATCCGTAAACCATTGCGGAACCGGACGGCTATCGACAGACACCCAGTCCGGCGTATATTTCTCCTGGGCGAAAGCCGTAGTTGTGATTGCAAGCAACCAGCCTGATAAAAAAAGACTTAACATTTTCATTTTCGTGTTCTTCATATATACATTAATATTAAGATGTTATTATTTTGCCTGTGCGACCATGCAAATATATAAATAAAAAATCTTATATTCATTGTCTAATTGAAAAATTGCACTATTTTTGTTTTCTCAAAAAAACGTATCGACATAATGAATATGAAATGGCTCATGGTTCTCACGGGTATTATAATGGCAATCATTCTGGTTTCAGCCATAATATACCGTTTAGTAAACATCATACCTCCGGATAATGTTTCCAAAGACACACAGGCTATCGCCATTTTAGATGATGCTTCATGCCTGTCGTGCCACACAAAAAACAATAACCGTCCGCTTCATGCCGATGTTCCTGCATTGGGAAACATATTAAAAAGCGTTGCGGGAAAAGGCTCCCGGAATTTTGATATAAGTGGAAGTATAGACAAAATAAACCGGGGAGAAGCTATAAACGAAACCGTCCTTGCAAAAATAGAAATGGCGACCGTCATTCGGCAAAATATGCCGCCACCCGGATTTTATTTCATTCATTGGGGATCCTCCGTAACGCCTGCAAAACGGGAACTACTGGAAGAGTGGATAAAAAGCTATCGTGAACGATTTTACCCAAACCCTCTTGCCGCCGGGCGTTTCAAAAACGAACCGGTACGACCGCTCTCTTCGTCAACATCTGTAAACGAAAACAAAGCGGCTCTCGGCGAAAAGCTGTTTCATGACACCCGCCTGTCGCACAATAACATGATATCCTGCGCTTCGTGCCATCGTTTAAATTCGGGAGGAGCAGACAACAAACAATATCCGGAAGGCGTCAATAAAATTCTCGGTAAAATAAACACCCCAACCGTATTCAACGCCTGTTTCAGTTGTTCACAATTTCGCGACGGACGTGCGCCCGATTTGAAAACTCATACGGCAGAACATCTCTTGGACCCGTTGACAATGGCTGCCGAATCTTTCGATATCATCATCAAGAGACTCCTGCATGACAATGATATGAATCAGGTTTTCAACCGGTTATATGAAGACGGCATAACCGAAACGTCCATTATCGACGCCATTGAATCATTTGAGAAAATGCTTATCACCCCGAATTGCCGTTTTGACAAATATCTTAAAGGAGAAAATGATACTTTCAATGAATCCGAAATAAGAGGTTATAAGGTATTCAAATCAAACAAATGCGCCACCTGTCATGCCGGTGTCATACTCGGAGGACAATCTTACGAACGTATGGGTATTCACAAAGATTATTTTGAAGAGCGTGGTTGGGAAATCACACACGACGATCTGGGGCGTTTCAACCAAACGGGCGACGAATACGACCGTTTCCGTTTCAAAGTCCCCGGGTTACGCAACGTGGCATTGACGAAACCTTATTTCCACGACGGAAGTCGGCAAACACTATACGATGCCGTAAAAATCATGGGAACCTGCCAATCCGGACACGCTATTAAAGACGACGATATCAAGGCAATTGTATCTTTCCTCGAATCGCTTACAGGAGAGTATAAAAAGTAAAAGATTCATAATAATATATTTCGCTTGTGTATATTGAGATGTTTTTTTATCTTTGGCAAAAATTAATATACACGATTCACAAACAAATAAATTACAACAAAGATGAACAGACGGAATTTTATTCGCAAAAGCGTTGCCGTTGCAGCCACTGCATGTTACGGACTAAAAGGGACGGCACGGCCGGTAATTGCCGGGCCGGGCGCAAAGAGCAAAAACAGGATAGGCATCCAGTTATACAGCATCCACGACAAACTGCCCTCCGACCATGAAGGATGTCTGAAAAAACTTTCGGCCATAGGTTACTCCTGCGCCGAAGCGTATGGCTTTGACGGCAATGTGTTCCTTAATAAACGTTTGAAGGAATGGAGCCGGATGCTGAACGACGCGGGCATGCAACTATCCGGAACACATTGCGGCACAGGTATGCTTCCGGCAGACGTACATACCGCGGAATGGGATTATTGGCGGAAAAGCATCGACGAGATGAACGCCGCCGGAGGCAAACGGCTGACACAGTCATTCCTGCCGGCAGGAAAAACGGCAGACGAGGCGAAACGCACAGCCGAACAGTTCAACCGCATCGGGGAATTATGCAAAGCAGGCGGTATCAAGTTCGGATACCACAATCATTATTCGGAATTTAAACCGGTAGACGGCGAGGTGATCTACGACCTCCTGATTCGTAACACAGACCCCGGCCTGGTGTTTTTCCAAATGGACCTGGGACACGTAGTGAACGGAGGCGGCGACATCCTAACGTATCTGCGGAACTATCCGGGACGTTTCCTTTCGTGGCATGCTTCCGATTTTAAGAAAGGACAAGGCTACACAGAAGTAGGACAGGGCGATGTACCTTACGACGCACTGTTTGAACAGGCCGCCTCATACGGACTGGAAGAACTTATCGTCGAGCAGGAAACGGGAGGCGACATTTATGCATCCTGCAAGAAAGACTTCGACGTCCTGTCCAAATACCCCTGGACAAAACAGAGCGCCTCTCATCATTAGCAAGATATGATTATTTTTGCTTTCCTCACGGAAAGTCTGTAATTTTGAAGCGTTATTTACGGGCAGCATAATTATACTTTTTTAATATGAAACCTCTGTATTTCATTATAATATCCATTTGCAGTTTCACCGTCATATCGACAAAATACGCTCCGGCAGCCGTATCGCAGGCGCCTCCGTTAAGCGCACAGGCGCAGATAAGCTTGCTGACAAGCTCGCCTGCCGACGATGATGTTTATACTTTATACGGACACACGGCGCTCCGCGTATACGACCCAAGAGCTGATATCGATATAATCTTTAATTACGGGATATTTGACTTTTCCCGTCCTAATTTCATCTATCGTTTTGCAAAGGGCGAAACCGACTATATGGTAGCGGCGCAACATTTCAGCCATTACCTCCTGGAGTATATCAACCGCGGAAGTGAAATATATGAACAGATTCTGAATCTGCTGCCGGAGGAAAAAGAAGCGCTGTGGCAGGCGCTTGTCATTAACGAACGACCGGAAAACAGGGTATACAGGTATAATTTCTTTTTCGACAACTGCGCCACACGACCGGCGGCAATGATCGAAAATAAAATACGCGGTACGATAAAATATCCGTTACATACGGGGCAACTCGCTTCTCCCGATGCCGATGCCGTTGCGACAAATCCGTCGTCCGTGTTATCCGTTTCACGGACAGGACAAGCGACGTTTCGCGATGCTATTAATTTCTGTACCCGCCTCCACCCGTGGGTTACGTTCGGCTGCGATTTAGTCATGGGCGCTCCGACCGACCGGGTGATGACGTTTAAAGAAACGTTCTTCCTGCCCGAATACCTGAAAGAAGCTTTTGGCAAAGCGGAAATAAAGCGGGATAGCGTGGTACAACCCCTGGTCTTAAAAGTGAATATCCTTTCCGAAAAAATGCAGACAGCGGAAGAATCGCCTCCGTTCATGACATCTCCCCTCGCCTGCTTCACGCTTGTTTGCATCATCATCATATGGCTGACACGGCTGGAATGGAGAAAAAAAACATATTTCGGATGGTTGGATACCATTTTGTTTTCCTTTGCCGGAATTGCCGGATGTATCCTGTTTTTTCTAAGTTTCTTTTCCGTACATCCATGCATGTTCCCAAACATTTCGCTACTGTGGCTTCATCCTTTTCATCTGATAGGAGCCGCTTTCTTTTCCGTAAAAAAATTTAATAAGCCGGCTTTTTGGTATCATTTTATTAACTTTGCTGCGATTTTGGGGATGTTAATCGTATGGATTTTCATCACACAACATTTCAACATTGCGTTTATTCCCTTGATAGCAAGCCTCTGGTTGCGGTCGGGATGGACGTTAATAAAGAAAAAAGTTATCTGACGGATAAGAAAATGAGAAAATTTATAACTTCATTAATAGCAGTATTTGTTGTCACAAATCTGCAGGCGCAACATCATCATGCACCGAAACTGGTCGTATGCATAACAATCGACCAGTTACGGGGAGACTATCTTGAATATTTCAAAAATTCATTCGGCGAACGCGGCTTTAAACGGTTACTGAATGACGGTGTGGTATACAGCCATGTGCAATTTGAATTTTCAAATATCGACCAGGCAAGTTCGTTCGCTACGCTATTCACCGGTTCGAATCCCTGTTATCACAGTATCACCGGAATAAGACGGTACGATTTTGACAGGGAGCTGGAAGTTTCCTGCCTGTACGACGCTCACTATCTCGGCAATTACACACATCAGAACTTCTCCCCGAAAAACCTTTTATGCTCAACGATTGGCGATGAACTGAAAATTGCATCCAAAGGTGCCGGCCTGGTTTACGCGATAGCTCCCGAAGCGGAATGTGCCGTCATATCGGCCGGACACGCGGCAGACGCTGCATTCTGGCTCGACAACTATAACGGGAAATGGGCGACTACAACCTACTACAAAAATATCCCTGCCTATGCAGACAAACTAAATATCGGTACGGAATCACTGTCTTCACGACTGCCGGCCATTTCATGGAGCCCTTTATTACCGGCCGTCAATTACGATGCACTGCCTTACATAACCGACAAAAAACAGTATAACTATAAATTCAACGAAAAAGAAACAGGATGTTACCCGCGCTTTAAGACATCTCCGTTTATAAACAGGGAAGTATGTGACCTTGCCCTGCAATTCATCAACGTCGGAGGATTGGGAACGCATCAGGTGCCGGATTTGCTCTGTGTTACGTTTTACGGGGGTAATTTCCTGGATGTCCAGGACAAAACATATACGCAAGAAGTGCAGGATATATACTTCGGGTTAGATAAAAACATTGAAGAACTTCTTGATGTGATTAACCGGAAGGTCGGACTTGATAAAACGCTCGTCGTCGTAACGGGAACGGGTTATTATACGGATACGGAAATCACTCCCGATGGAGAAACTTCGACAGGGGGTACTTTTCACCCGAAACGTTGTACGGCTCTGTTGAATATGTACCTGATGGCTATCTATGGCCAAAAAAATTGGGTCAAAGGATATTATAACCAACAGATCTTCCTGAACCGTAAAACGATCGAAGATGAAAAAGCCGACCTCCATGACATACAAAATAAAGCGGCGGAATTTATCGCCGAGTTCAGCGGCGTACAACAGGTAACAACAGATTTGTCGTTAAGAGCCGGCGAATGGAACGAAGGCAGCGCTACGCTACGCTACGGAACGCATCATATCGGACGCGGCGACCTTGTCGTCGAACTGCAGCCGGGCTGGGGTATCGAAGACGACGCTGCCGCCGGTCGGAAAACAAAAATTAAACGCAATAATGCGGTCATCACACCTTTAATATTCATCGGCAATAATCTTATCCCCAAACGCATCGAACGCTCCGTTTATGCGACGGAGATAGCTCCGACGATTACGAATGTCCTGCGCATCCGCGCACCTGATGCGTGCAGCGACCTTCCTTTATCCGAAATAAAATAAAACGGATATCTTTTTATAATTATCTAAAAACAAATAATTTACTAACATAAAACAAAATGGGATTTAACGACATATTGACAAAGTTGTTCGGCAACAAGTCACAACGAGATTCAAAAGAAATTACGCCTTACGTAAATAAAATAAAAGCCATTTATCCTTCCATAAAAGCCCTCTCCAACGACGAACTGCGGGCAAAAAGCGTGGAAATACGCGAGAAAATACAGGACTACGTATCCGAAGAAAAAGCGAAGATCGCATCATTACGCGAAGGCATTGACAATAAGCCCCTCGAAGAACGCGAATCGATATGGACTGAGGTCGATAAAATAGAAAAAGATATCATGGAACGTCTCGAAGTAGCGCTTGATGAGGCGCTGCCCGAAACATTCGCTATCGTAAAAGAAACAGCACGCCGCCTTTCGGAAAACGAGCGGGTCGAAGTGACGGCAAACAATTTTGACCGCGACCTTGCAGCGGCGCACGACTTCGTCGCAATCGAAGGCGACAAAGCCGTCTACTTCAACCACTGGGTTGCCGGAGGTACGGAAATTAAATGGGACATGATACACTACGAGGTCCAACTGATCGGTGGCGTCGTTCTCCACAAAGGTAAAATCGCCGAAATGGCGACCGGCGAAGGTAAAACACTGGTAGCGACGCTTCCCGTTTTCCTGAACGCGCTGACAGGCAACGGCGTACACGTCGTCACAGTAAACGATTACCTGTCAAAACGCGACTCCGAATGGATGGGGCCTGTCTATATGTTCCACGGACTGTCGGTAGACTGTATCGACAAACACAAGCCAAACTCCGACGACCGCCGCAAGGCTTATAACGCGGATATAACGTTCGGGACAAACAATGAATTCGGCTTCGACTATCTGCGCGATAACATGGCCATTAGCCCCAAAGATTTGGTGCAGCGCAAACATAATTATGCCATCGTCGACGAGGTCGACTCCGTATTGATCGACGACGCCCGCACGCCGCTGATTATCTCCGGCCCCGTACCGAAAGGTGAAGATCAGCTTTTCGAAGAATACCGCCCTAACGTAGAAGTTGTCGTTAATGCACAGAAACATTTATGTACAAAACTGCTGACCGAAGCCAAACAAAAAATGGCTGCCGAAGACAAAAAAGTTCAGGAAGAAGGAGCGCTCGCCCTTTTCCGTTCGTATAAAGGCCTGCCTAAAAACAAAGCGCTTATCAAATATCTGAGCGAACAGGGGATAAAGTCGGCGATGTTGAAGACCGAAGATTTTTATATGCAGGATAATATGCGACAAATGCACGTTGTTACCGACGAACTCTATTACGTCATCGACGAAAAAAATAATTCTATCGAATTGACGGATAAAGGTATTGATCTGCTCACCGGAAGATCTAACGATCCGCAGTTCTTCGTCTTGCCCGATATTGCATCGGAATTATCACAAGTGGATAATATGAATCTGTCGAACGAAGATAAACAGATAAAAAAGGACGAACTGCTCGCCAATTATTCTGTGAAAAGCGAACGTGTACATACGGTTAACCAATTACTCAAAGCCTATTCGCTGTTCGACCGCGACGATGAATACGTCGTTATCGACGGCCAGGTGAAAATTGTCGACGAGCAAACCGGACGTATTATGGAAGGACGCCGTTATTCCGACGGACTGCATCAGGCAATAGAAGCAAAGGAGCGTGTGAAGGTGGAAGCGGCGACACAGACGTTCGCAACAATAACGTTGCAGAATTATTTCCGCATGTATCATAAGCTTGCAGGTATGACCGGTACGGCCGAAACGGAAGCAGGCGAGTTCTGGAACATTTATAAACTCGACGTCGTCGTCATACCTACCAATAAGTCCATCGCCCGTACAGATATGAACGACCGTATCTATAAAACAAAACGGGAGAAATATAATGCAGTCATTGAGGAGATAAACCGGCTTATCACTGCCGGGCGACCGGTACTGGTCGGGACAACATCGGTCGAGATTTCCGAATTACTGAGCCGTATGCTTAGCATGCGCAAGATATCGCATAATGTGCTGAACGCAAAATTGCACCAGAAAGAAGCCGAAATCGTTGCGCAGGCCGGACAGTCCGGCATGGTTACGATTGCAACCAACATGGCCGGTCGCGGTACGGACATCAAACTGTCGACGGCCGTAAAAGAAGCGGGAGGCCTTGCCATTATAGGTACAGAACGCCACGAAAGCCGCCGCGTAGACCGTCAGCTTCGCGGACGTTCCGGACGTCAGGGCGACCCGGGGTCTTCAGTCTTTTACGTCTCCCTCGAAGATGACCTGATGCGCCTTTTTGCAACGGAAAAGATTGCCGGCCTGATGGACCGCATGGGATTCAAAGAAGGCGACGTGCTGGAAGCCGGAATGTTAAGCAAATCCGTCGAGCGCGCCCAGAAAAAGGTGGAAGAAAACAACTTCGGCATCCGTAAACGCTTGCTTGAATACGATGATGTGATGAACTCGCAACGTAATGTAATTTATACGCGCCGCCGCCATGCCCTGATGGGAGAGCGTATCGGTCTCGACGTGATGAACACCCTTTACGACGCATGTGTAGCCATAGCCGAACAGAATGAAGACGGCGATTATGAAACGTTTAAAATGGACGTTTTCCGTACGCTTGCATTAGACAATCCGGTAACGCCGGATGAATTTAAAGGCATGAAAGTTGAATTGCTGACGGAAAAAGTATTCAACGGAGCACTCGAACTTTTCAAACGCCATATGGACCGTATGGCGCAGATTGCAAACTCCGTCATCCGGCAAGTCTTTGAAAATCAGGGCGCCATGTACGAAAATATCCTGATCCCGATTACGGATGGAAAGAAAATGTACAATATCTCATGTAACCTGAAGGAGGCGTACGATACGGAATCAAAAGCAATAACAAAATCATTCCAGAAATCAATCGTGCTCCACATGATTGATGAAGCATGGAAAGAACATCTTCGTGAAATGGACGATTTGCGTAATTCCGTACAAAACGCAAGCTACGAAAACAAAGACCCGCTGCTGATATACAAACTGGAATCATACAATTTATTTAAGACGATGGTCGAAAATATGAACCGCAAAACCGTTTCCGTTTTGATGCGCGGGCAGATACCGGTACGGGATGAGGCTGACGAACGGCGCGTACAGGTAAGCCAGGCAGCTCCCGAACGCCGCACCGACCTTAGCCGCTACCGTACCCGGAAAGACGATGTCATGCAAAGCGGAAGCCGTAACGATAACAGTCGCGGCGGTGGAAACAACGTATATCCGCAAGGACAACGCCCGCCCACAGGTACACGACAGCAGCCACAAGAACCCGTACGCGTGGAAAAACGCGCGGGCCGTAACGATCCTTGCCCCTGCGGAAGCGGCAAAAAGTATAAAAATTGTCACGGAAAAGGTCTTTGATGTATTATGAACCTCTCTATCAGAAAAGCAGATATTAATGACTGTTCCCGGATACGTGATCTTGCATCCCGTATCTGGGAACCGACTTACGGTTCTATCCTGTCTAAAGAACAGTTAGCCTATATGTTTGAGATTATGTATTCCATAGATAACCTCTATAAACAAATCGCAATATTAAAACATCAGTTTTTCATAATCTCCGTCGACGAAAAACCTGCCGGTTATCTTTCATTCGAGAAAAAATCCGACGACACGTATATTTTCCAGAAAATATACGCCGTCCCCGAATTCCATGGGAAAGGCATCGGGCGTCATATGGTAGAACATGTTATTTCTTATCTCAAAGATATCCACCCACAACCCTTTACCGTAGAATTATACGTAAACCGCGAAAATCCCGCCGTAGGATTTTACGAACATATCGGTTTTGTGAAATCCGGCACACGCGATTACCCCATAGGTAACGGCTATTTTATGAACGACTATATCATGTCGATAAGTGTTAATCCCGCTTCAGGATAACTTTTCGCGCCCACCCCGAACTGCCTGCAATAACAAGTATGCCGTACGGATAAGAAGATGCATCTCGCGTTATAGCCTGTTCCGTCTTGTCAAATTTATCAATCTGCACGCCTGTTACGGCATATACGATTATTTCTTCTTTTGCGACATCGCTCTTCACTACAAGCTTATTCCGCGATATATATGCATTATTTAAACTCTTATGATCATTTACATAATCATTCGCCACATACTTTGTCAACATAACACGCAACTGATACACCGACAGCTCTTCACCCCATACAAGCCCGTGCGCCTTCGTGATATCAAATGTATCAATAATACATAAAGCAGGATAAGGAATATTAGGCGTGGGCACCGCTGATAAATAATCCACTACTTCAGGCGCATCTCTTTTATAATCGCTGACATCGGAATACCAGAGAATATAATTATCCCGAAGTATCGGCGCCAACGCCTCATGAGCCAGATTTTCTTTTACCTTGTTACATCTGGGACACGTTACACTTCCCCAAAATAAAAAAACCTGTTTTCCCTGCACCGTCGCCGAATCAAACGCTTCCTTCTTATCCAAATAATATGTAAGACCTTCATACACAGCCGTCTTCTGTGCACTAACACCCTCCGGCGAGACGACCTGCAACATAAAACCTGTCAATACAAAACATAGAACCCTCTTCATATTAAAATCCTTTCCATTTAAATCCTTCCAATCCTGTTACTTTAGAATTACAATGCAAAATTAAATGAAATGCGTAAGTTTTCCAATTTATTTCCATTTATTTTTGATTAGTATCTAATTTTAATTTCATTTTGGAAAATCGGCTAATCCCGTTTTGAGCGGCTATTTTCCTTACTTCGACTTGTCTTTTTTGCGCTTTCGGTTCGGGAGGATGAGCGTTCACTGCGACTTGTATTGCTATCGACCGCCCTTTCGTTTGCACCGCCTCGATTATTATTCGTCCGGTCGCTCTCTACCTTATTATTGCCACCTTTACTTACAGCATTGCGACTATTATCGTTATTGCTCCGGGGCGTCGTCACCGGATTTTCCCGATTCTCATTTCTGCCGTTCGCATTGCTTCGCGTTGCATTGCCGCGGCTATTTAATGTTTCCGAACTGCGGTTACCCACACTCCGACTATTTCCGGACGAACGATCGCTACCGATACGCCCGTTACGCGTATTCCCTGTAAATTCCCGGCTATGAGGACGCCCATTATTTTCCGGCATATGACGCGGTTCAACCCATTCGTAGAAATTGCTTCTCGCGTGATGATAACGACCTTCATTCATATAAAAAATCGGAACTTGGACATAATTATGGCGATATTTTGCATATATATTCCGATGTCTAAGATTATATTTCCATGGATAGCGGATATTATTAAATACCACTTTATACAATGAATAAAAATCATAGGTATTATATATTACCGGGAGGTATGGCGCTGAAATCCAACGCCTTTTGTCATAGTAATAGAACAACCTGTTTATCACATCATAATATATATTTAACTCCGGAATATAATAAAACTCCGCGTAATTATAGCCGGAAGGCCCCCATGCAGGTTGAATATCTATATTGATACCGACATGAACCTGAGCTTCCGCTCTGTGAACATTAACCATACCAATCATCAACCCGAAACCTAATATAAACATTAATTTTCTCATAGCTGTAAATTTAAAATATGAATAATAGGGTTTTGTTATTTCTGTTATTTTATTGATTTAGACCGACAAAAAACCATATGGTTTAATCACGGCGAATCCACCGAAAAATAGTTTTCACACGCCATAACACAATCACTTCCGAACACAACCCTTTTTATATTTAATATGCTGCAAAATCAATTACACACACATGCCGGTAAACCGGATGTTCCGCCATTGCCACCCCACAGTGAGTATATGAAGGGTTCATCAGATTTACCCGATGTCCCCGCGAATGGATTCCATCGTCTATCAGGAATCGAATCACGACAGAACGAGCATCCGGGCTGCTGCCATAGCTGATGTTTTCCGCCATCTGCATATATTTATCACCGCAGAATTGCACTATCCTGTCTTTTAACGTACGTCCATCTGCACTGGCATGTCCCATAGCTCCCGTTCTCGCCTGCTCTGCCGCCAATAACCCGGCCGCCCGGCTGAGGCTCTCATCCGGAAGCAACGCTCCCACCGGTGCCGCCTTTTCCAGCGCTACAATACATGCTTCCAGCGCAGCACGCCCCTCGCGCGTGCGAACAGGTATTTTACCCGGACGTTTGATAAACATACCATAATAATAAGCTCTCTCCTGTTTCAGATAATTGCTGTAAGCTTTCGGATTCGTCCGAACTTTATTCATTTCACGGATCACATCCTTTTCGGCTACTGACAAATACGTCACATTTTGCTCCGCATGAAGGATTTCGCGCCAAACTGCGTCTCCGTTCACTCGACTACGACACGAGACGGCAGCCATGGCAAACACAAAGGACAAACTGAAAAACACTCCATATAAAAATCTTTTCCTCATCCTCTATCTCCTGCATTAAAAACGTTTGAAACTTTGCCGCCAGCCGTCGTCATAAACATCATCCCCGTCCCTTGCCGACAAAGAATCAACTTTGCCACCCACCGAACAGGTCAATTCCCGGCGCCGCCTTCAGGACACATCCGGGACGTCAGAGATAGCCTCCTGAGTTTCAGTATATTTCTATGCTTCAAAGGGTATCTTCCCTCTGAGCGGATTCGCTCTGCGCTTTAGCAGCTTCTTCGGCTTTCGCTTCGGCTTCGGCTTTCGCTTCGGCTATCAGATCGGCCTTTTTCTTAGCTAAAGCCTCAGCCTTTGCCTTATTTACTTCTTTTTCCGCTTCGAGAATGGCTTTTGTTGCGGATTTCTTCTTCTCTCTCTCAACATCTTTCACTTTCTGTAAAGAAATCTTCTTCTCCTGTAACCATGCGTCAAACTTTGCGTTTGCCGCAGTTTCATCAAAAGCGCCCTTTTTCACGCCTTCCAGTAAATGCTTTTTCAGGCAGACGCCTTCGCGCGATAAAATCGTACGGGTGGTGTCGGTAGGTTGCGCACCTGTCTGTAACCAATACAAAGCTCTATCGAATTTCAAATCTATTGTAGCAGGATTAGTGTTCGGATTATATGAACCTATCCTTTCAATAAACTTTCCATCCCGTGGAGCCCTGCTGTCTGCGACTACGATCTGGTAAAAAGCATAATTTTTACGACCGAATCTCTGCAATCTTATTTTTGTTGCCATGCGTTTGAATAATTAAATAAAACTTTGTTTTTAAATTGAGGGTGCAAAGGTAATAATTTTTCCATTGCAAAAAGCGACAAAGTCATAATAATTTTTTAATATTCAATTTCATCCGAATTTATTATATAAATTTGCAGCGCAATTATAATTACCAAAGTCACACTTAAAAGATTTGTATACATGAGAATATTATCAATATTACTTACAGGCATGATATCGTGCATATATCCATCATCTGCCCAGAGCTACGAGGATCTGGTGAAAAAGAGTTACGAATATTCCGACGCCAACGATCTCCCCGCTGCGGAAGAATGTCTGAAAACGGCCATGCGCCTCGAACCGACGAACAGGCTCAATTTTGCGCTCCTGACAAATCTCGGTACTATACAAAGACGACAAGGAAAATTCGAAGATGCGCTGCTGTCTTATTCGGCTGCATTAAACCAACATCCGGACGACGAACTGATCCTCATAAACCGTGCGGAATTATACACGGAAATGAATGAACCTGAAAAAGCAATAATTGACTATAATACGCTTTTAATACATCATCCCACACACGAACAAGGCCTCTATAACCGGGGGTTATTATATATAAAAACCGGAGAGTTTATCCTCGCACAGACTGATTTTGAGCTGATTATAGATACATACAAAGATACCTTCCCGGGACGTCTCGGATATGCTATACTCGAAAAAGTGCGTGGAGCTTACAACGAAAGCGAAATAATATTCAATTATCTGGTCGACAAATATCCCAACAATATCCGTGTACTCGAAGAACGTGCCGAGTTATATTTCCTTACCAAACGTAACGCCCGTGCGATGACGGATTTAAACAAAATCTTCGCCGTAACGCCGGAGCCTTCCGCAGAACTTTACATGCTGCGCGGCCGCGTAAAACTGTCGCAATACGAAAAAGAATCGGCCGCCATAGATTTCAAAAAAGCGCGTGACCTCGGCTACGACAAAGAAACGGTTGAAAGATTGCTCAAAGAAACATTTTAACCCAACTCGGCAAAAAAGCCCCTCAGAATGTACCGGTTTTTGAATACTTCCAGTCCACATCACAGAGTGCGGCGATATTTTCCGTCTCACAAACAGCCTTAATATCAGTAATGCCCATACCGCCAATACCTGCAACGGCTATATTCAGTTTGTCTGATGGAACTGGCTTTTACCTGAAGCCGAACCCTAAGCGACGGTAAATGCTGTTGCGCTTTTTTGTTCATTGCCCGTATACTGTGTGCATAATGAAAAAAGAATGTCGCTATTCCCCTTCTACCAGCACCAACCCCGGACATTCCGTTAACGTACCGTTAAACAAAAGCATTTCGGCTATTTGCCGCAACTGTTTTTCTATTTCTATTAATCATTAACCATTATTTCTTATGCTTTATCAACATAATCACCGGATTTGATTCTTCGTCCAATGTCGCTGCAATTTCTTTCAATCTTCCCTTTAGTTCCCCTTTTTTGTAAGATTCAACAAGCTGGTGGGCTTCTATAAGTTGCCAGGTTGCAATTTCGGCATTTACAGGTCTCGGTCTTGGCGGTTTTATAGATATACGTTTTTTATCGGCATAATCATCATTGTAAACGGTATATTCGAATATGGCATTTTTCTTCCTGTCGTATAATAAATCAGTACCGGGAAATCCTTGCTGTGTAGAAAAATCATATACTTTTTTTACTGTTTCCATAAAATAATAACAGTCGGAAAGAGCGCTAAGAAAAAGAAAAACTTCCGGATCCATGGATTTGATAGACGGAGTTCTTACAATCAGCGGCATCATATTGTGATCCGGCAGATATCTGTATATTGTATCGGACGATGGCTCGGTAAGCATCCAACTGTCATAATAAGAGATTATTGGATAATGAGTATCAGGGACGCCGCCATAAAACGTCTCTCCATCTCTTACCATCAGTGCAGTAATTATCTTCTCTTCAAATGGTATCCGAATTTCTTCGGTAATACTTCCATCCTGTTTGGATATAAGTAACAAAGGGTGCATACTTCCTTTATTATTATAATCAAAATTGCCATCGTAGCATAACAAATTTTCCCGGTCAAAATTGTATATATTCACATACAAGGCATCCTCTTTGTGCCTAAAACTTCGTTTAAATTTTCCATCTAAATCATATATTAATATTCTTTCCGAAAGAAGATCGTTGACAAACATTTCGCCGGAATCTTCATCTAAGGTGATCCATGAAGCGCCTGCATATTCTTCGGGACCTTGACCTCTGTGGTTTATCTTTCTCAAACCTTTGCCGGTTGTTTTGTCAAAGATAAAAATGTCCCCGTCATTGATACGATTTTTGACAATAATGATATCCTTACCGATGGCTAACACTAAACCTTGAGTCAAAAAATCGTTAGCGGTTTCCAGCGGAATTTATTCCACATCCATAAAATCCTGAAGAATCAGTTCCTTTTCAGGATAACTTTTCGTAACATCAACTGTTATTAATTCATCGGTTGATTGTTTGCTATTCTCACAACCTGCCACAACTGACAGGATAATTGTCAAAATTGTATTTATTCGTTTCATCTCGATTGAAATTTATCTATGGCAAACATAATTACTTTGCAAATATACACTGTTTTTTCGTGGCAATAAAATCACTGATGACCGGGATAGTTTTATTACTGTATTTAAGAGTGAAAACCATCTTATCGGGAAGAAATATACAGTTGGGATAGAGGGTAATAACTGCCGGCTGAGACATCGTATCCGCAGGGCTTTCCGTAAAACATGCTGTTTTTCAAAGAAACTGTTCAACCATTTTAAAGCTTTTAATCTCGCGTTTTTTTATATCAATTTCGGCTTTGTATAAAGCAGCATACTTTTTACATCACCACCAAACTTTTGAATGAGGAAATGGACAAAAAAAGTGTGATATAAAACTCTGAAAAATCAGAAAAAAAGGAAGAGACATTGCCTCTTCCTTTTTTTCTGATTTATAACTCATTTTGAACTATGTATGGGTTATTTTCCATTTCATTGTCGGAATATAGAAATTCCCATTTCTTATCTCCGACAGGTATCTCAAGGTATTGCGCCCATGAAGCATTGTGATTTGTAGTTTCTATCGTCTCATCAGGAAGTGTTGCAGGCAGACTTCTGTTTAATGGCAGATTCATGCGTTTCAGGTCGAAATAGCGGAATCCTTCACCCCATAATTCAAAACGACGCTGCAATAAGATTTCTTCAATAAGCTCAGTGCCGGTTTTGGTTGATTTTTTGTAAGCGGGATCACGCGTAATAATCAGATCGTAGAGTACTTGTTGCGCTTCGGAGTTCTTGCCTGTACGCGCCAATGCCTCTGCTTCATTAAGATACATTTCCGCAACACGCATGTATGGACAATCTACCTGAGGATCACTATGATCGGGTACCATATACTTGTTGTTAAAATAAGCAGGCACCTCGGTTGACGCACGTGGACGGGAAAACGCGTCGCTGTTAGCAATTGCTTTGGTTGGGGCAAAGCAACCTTTACGTTTATCCGTATCACTCATCTTGTGATAGAGGTGGTTGTATATACATTTCGGACCTTCACGCGTAGTGATTGCATCGGTATTCCCGAAAAACACCTGAAGAGACGAGAATCCTTCATCTTCCGATTTGATACGCAGAGTGCCCCACATCCATTCCGAATTACTCTGACTGCAAAAGCGACTTGGGGTTTCGGTAAAAATTGTTTGGGACAGACTATATTCGTCTGTCCGCGCAACTTTTGCATATTTAGCAGCTTCCTCCCATAATCCCATCGTTAGCATCACTCTTGATTTCAGCCCGTTTGCCACACTTTGATTAGGATTGATTTTATTGGTGCGTACCGGCACTCCTTCCAGCAATTCAATGGCTACATCTAAATCGTCGTTAATCGCTTTATAAATTTCTGCTACAGTAGCCTGAGGCTGTGGATCCGTACCCGCTTCCGAGGTAAGAATCAACGGTACTCCGAGATGTGAATTTTCTTGACCCGATTCGTAATTGTATCGTTTAGCCCACATCCTAACAAGATTAAAATAATGGGCGGCACGTATCACAAGTGCTTTCCCTTTGATATGGTCTTTTTCAATTTGTTCACCTTCGGCATTGTCGACATTTTCTATTATCAGGTTTACATTTGCTATGATGTTATAATGATAACGATAGCAATAATTCATCATTGCACTTGTGACGGTTCTGTGAACGCTCCAATTGTATGACTGCAAAAATAATGTAGTACGTGCGCCGAAAAGGATGTCTTCGCCCATCAAGTCGCTCATTACGAGCATCGTTTCGTATCCCATATAGTTCTGCGACTGGTCGCCGTTATAGTACATACGTTTAGATACTCCGTCAAGAGCCATTTGAGCATTTTTAGTATTCAAAAATACAGTGCTTTCATCCACACGTGATGTAGAGTGGGTCTCCAAAAATTCAGGGCTGCATGAGGTTAAACACAGCAAAATAATAATTATATAATAAAAAGGGTTCATACTCTTTGCTAATTATTTGGTTATTTATTAAAATAAGACATTAACGCCGACTGTGTAAACAGTGGCCGGCAGATAGCCGTCATCCACCGTTCCGTTGTAGGCATAACGAACATTCAAACCTTTACGTTTAGTATAACGATAAAGTAATTCTCCA
>JAITBC010000270.1 GCA_031283785.1 Tannerella sp.
AAACTCCACTCAACAAAATATCATCAGTTGTTTCTAATGGTATATATTCTAGATCGGCAATACTTTGGAGAAGGACATCTTTCTTGGGGTGTGTTTTTGAAATGTCAATCACATGTAAATTGCCTGTTTTTGTCGTTTCCGAACCGCCAAATCGACATCCGGGAAAGAGTATTAAGGTTAGGGAAAATAATAAAAACTGCTTCTTCATTATAACGGTTATTTAGAAAAATACACAAAACGCTTTAATCAATATAGTTGCATAACAAATACAAGGATACTCTTTTTATACTTTGCGCGGTATAAAATAGTGAGTATAAAAACAGGAAAAAAGTAAGCATCTTTGTGGCGTCAAACCCAATAAAAGATGCTTACAAAAAATGAACCTCTCCAAAGAAGAAATTCAGCGGCTAAGTTACGAAAGATTTCATTATCCTTGTGTAAAAACACAAAAAAAATTACATGCAGTCTATTTGAAGGCGTCCTGTGGTTACAGTAAGCCTGTAATAGGTAGGATATTGAGTATTATTCGTGATCAAACGGATGTTATGTCAATTTTATCCCTGAAATTAAAAATGGATTCTATTGACGCAGAAAATCCTGAAGCATCAACTCCTTTTTTTATGGGCATAACTTTCAAAAGCAGTAGGGGCGCTGTCCGACAGAAACGGCATTCGGCGGGAAATACCGGAGCGGGGCCTTGCTGCCGGACGGTTCGCCGTTCCCGAATTTCCCGCATGGGGGAGATTCTTTAGGGCAACCTGCAAGGGGCGGCCTTTTCCTCTGTAAAAAAACTTTTTCCATTTCGCATGCGCTTGGAAAATTAGGGTTTTCCATGTAATTTTGCACATCAAGACCACAATATCGTTTCATAATAAACAGGATTAAGATTTTTTTTCCGAAAGATACAACTAATTTGAACTTCGAGTTCGCGTATCACGTCTTTGATTCGATTGGTGGTCTTGTGTTTTCGACAATCGCAAGGTATTTTTTTATGCGACTCGCTTATAAATCGCGTATTTTTATCTAAGTTTGCACAACGAAAAAAAGAAGAATACTCACTGACATGACACGGAAAAAGAAAAAAATACAACCGCAACGTGCGCTCGTCAAGCACGACAGCAAGACTTATCTGGACAAAACGTATGCCACAGTACGAAAGATTCTTCAAGCCTACGGTTTTGCACCCGATTTGCTGGATTCGTTTACCAAGCAGCAGCGACGCTTTCTGATGCTTCTGGAGGCCGAGCCGCCCCGGTTCAAAGTAGAAGAGGGGCATCGTGTGCCGCGGCGGCTGCTCGACTTTGTCGCCGAATCGACGCATCACTTCATGCGGACGCACTATATCGGCGACAAACGGCTCGGACTTACTTACCTCGAACTGGCCACCTTCGGGATGGCTTTTTCGATGATACTCTGCGAATATTCCCGCCGCATATTTCCGCCCGAACAGATGAGAATTATCGACGCCCTGGCCGAGTTTTTCGACAACAACCGCATACTGAACGAACTTACCGCGCTCGGAAAGCATATCCGCATGACAGTGATGATGATTTCGAAAGTAAACTTCCGCATCTACGGCTACTCGTGGAAAATCTACAGCGAATACGAAGGAAACAGGAGCGTAATAAAATCGACAGTTTACATCTCGTCCGAAGAACCCAAGTTCATTCGTTTCACCCACAAGCAGAAAGAACGGAAAGCGTTTCGCGTCCGCGCCGGAAGAGTAATCGATGCGCCTCCCTACGACGCCGTCATCGACCGCTGGTTTATTTTTCACCGCGAAGAATCGCCCTCCGTCTATCTTGACATCTACATCCAGTCACATGCCCTCCAGCGCACCAAGGAACGCATGGATATTTTCCCCGCCCACAAACGGAACTATTACATCATGGAACCGCTCCTGTACATGCATTGTATAGAAAAATCGCCTTCCGGACGTTCGATGCTTACCTGCTATACCAGCAACAGCAACACACACGTGCGCCTCGGATATTTTCCCTTCATTATCCAGGGGAGAAAACTTATCGTGTTGACTTTCCTCCCGCTCATCTCGGCCGAAACGCCAGAAGGAGAATTTTTGGGCAGGACGCTGGGCTTGCAAACTGACGACATGATATTTCTGGGGATGGACAAACTGAGCTTTTTCTGCACGGTCGATTTCGAACAGATTCCCGTCCTGAAAGAAGCCCTGATCGCCGCCAATGTCTGGAATCTGGTAGAGTATGCAACCAGTCATCCCGACGTGACTTTCACCGTCGACCAGAAGAAAACACTGATGGTAAAGAAGTTTTTCGAGCAGAAAATAGACATCGACAGCCGGGCGTCCGACATCGACGAAACAGATATATTAATGTAACTCTCTCCCGCAAAAGCACACATCAAAAAAGAAAATATATGATACAGAGGGGTTAAATCTTTTTTTTGAGGTGCTATTGACTTTTAGAAATCTTGTCAATTACGAATTACGAATTATGGACGAATACGCAGTCAATCGTCATTTCGCATGTCGCGGGGGGCTAACCGAGAGTCGCGTATTTCTTACTTTATCGAATGGCCGGATATTTCTCATAGCACCTCAAAAAAAGATTTAACCAAATATCCGAGAATATATTGTCGTTCTCTCAATTATTTGTATCTTGCGCCGATTTTTATAACAAATAGCAATGAATGCAGATCAGGATTTTTTATATGATGACGACGAGGCGGTTAAATTTATAAAAGACAGCCTCCCTGAAGAACTAAAAAACAAATTCAGTGATGATGATATATGTTATATTGTAGATCTGATTTATGATTTTTACAGTTCTAAAGGGTTTTTTGAAGAAGATGATGATGACAAAGAAATTGAAATAAACGAAGACGAATTGATGTCTTATGTTGTGAAAAACGCTTTGTCAGACGGCATCGGGAAATATGAAGCAAACGACATCTTGCTTATAGTACAGGGAGAGATGGATTATTGCGAATCTATCGGAATGTTTGAGTAAAAAACCTATTCGTAACGGGAAATATCCGCATCTCGGAATTATGATGAAATGAACCGGGACGTTTATTGAATTTGTTCGAATTACAAAAGGTTTTATAAATTGTGATATTAATTATATGAAGTATTTTAACAGTAAAGAAAAGATTATGAGAAATTTGAAAACATTTTCCATATTATTTTTATGTGGAATATTTATTTTATCGGGGTGTGGAATAAATAATACGGCAAAAGGCACAGCTATAGGTGCAGGTAGTGGCGCCGCAGTGGGTGCGGGAGTTGGTAAATTAGCGGGAAACACCGCATTAGGCGCTGTAATCGGCGCTGCTTTAGGAGGCGCTACAGGCGCTATTATCGGAAAAAAAATGGACAAACAGCGACAGGAACTTGAACAAGTATTACCGGAAGAAACGACGATCGAGGTCATTGAGGAAGAAGGACAGGCTCCGGCTTTAAAAGTGACGTTTGATTCGGGCATTCTGTTTGCCACAAACTCAAGCATAGTAAGCGACGCCTCCAAAACGGCACTGCGTAACTTTGCAGCAAACCTCGATAAGAATCCTGATACCGACATAAAAATCGTAGGACACACCGACAATACCGGAAAAGTTGATTACAATCAGACTTTATCCGAGAAACGTGCAAAAAGCGTATTCGATTATCTGCTTGAACAGGAAGTAAGCGGCAATCGTATGATCTATGAAGGAAAAGGAATACATCAACCTGTAGCCGATAATAATACGGTAGAAGGACGCGCTAAAAACCGCCGTGTGGAAATATTGATTTTAGCCAATGAGAAAATGGTACGGGACGCAAATAAAGAAGCCGGCGCAAACAACCAATAACAAATACAAATAAACCCCCTGATGTAAAAATGTCATCAGAACTAACTATTAACTTTTTAAATTGACGAAGGAGGGGGAAGGCTATCCGTAATTCAGCCCCCCCTCTCTTTTTTCTGAAAACAAAATGAAAATAGGATCGATCGACTTAGGTAAACATCCCGTATTACTGGCTCCAATGGAAGATGTTACGGACATTTCATTCAGGTTGTTATGCAAACAATTCGGCGCAGATATGGTCTATACCGAATTTATATCCGGCGACGCGCTTATCAGGCATGTAAACAAAACGAAAGAAAAACTAAACGTAGCAGATGAAGAACGCCCCGTAGCGATTCAAATCTATGGCAAAGATGTGGAATCAATGGTAGAAGCTGCCAAAATCTGCGAAGAAGCTCATCCCGACATCATCGATATAAATTTTGGCTGTCCGGTAAAAAAAATTGCCGGAAAAGGAGCCGGAGCCGGTATGCTGCGTAATATCCCGCTTATGCTCAAAATCACACGGGAAACAGTGAAAGCCGTGAATATGCCGGTAACGGTGAAAACCCGCCTCGGATGGGATCATGATAATTATGTCATTACCACACTTGCGGAACAGTTACAAGACTGCGGTATCGCCGCCCTGTCCATACACGGTCGCACAAGATCGCAGATGTACACCGGGGAAGCCGACTGGAGACTTATTGGCGAAGTGAAAAATAATCCGCGAATAAATATCCCTGTCATAGGCAATGGCGATATCACATCAGCCGAACGCTGTAAAGAATGTTTCGACTGTTACGGCGTCGACGGAGTAATGATCGGACGAGGCAGCATCGGAAAACCATGGATTTTCCGCGAGATAAAACATTTTCTTCTGACCGGAGAAAAATTACCTGCCGAATCTTTCTCATGGTATTTGGATGTCCTGAAAAAACAGGCGCTACAAAGTGTCGAACGTTCAGGCGAAAAACGAGGCATAATGCATATACGCCGCCACCTGGCCATGACACCCCTATTCAAAGGAATATACAACTTCAAACAAACACGCGTAGCCATGCTTCGTGCAGAAACCATCGATGAACTGTTCAATATAATGGAACTGGCGGAGAAAGATTTTCAACCGCAATGAACGATAATCGCCAATCGCAACAAGCGATATGATTCCATTGTAACGACGTCTCGTCTTATTTCAAAAATTTACCTGACAAGAAATGCTTTCTTGATTTTAATATCATCGCCATCGGCATGATACAACTCTGCATAAAAGATGTAAATTCCCGAAGATAGCCGGCTATTATCCAATCCTCGTCCATCCCACCGAAGTTCGCCGTCTTGTGCTATCAACTGATTATTCGATATCTCCGCTACTTTTTTCCCATTGGTAGAATATACTTCCGCGCGGCAACGATAACCGGGTTTATTAACCCGATATTCAAGCAAATAATAATCAAGTCCCGGAATATATCCGGGAGGATTAATGAATACATTACTTCCTGAATCCATGCTTCTGTATTGAGAATTTTTATAACCCGGCGTCCCATACCCAACTCCGGCAGTTGCCGAAGTCCAATTGAAATTATCCTGCGATTCAGCTTCGGGACTAATACGTTCTAAAGAAACGCCTTTCGTCTCTTTTATAGATATATCGTGCCATTTTTTCAAATAAGAGACTTCGTCAATAACGGCTTCATCGGATATACGAAACAAAACAACAGTAGCACCCTCGTTGTTAAAGACAGGCATCTTCATTTCACAGACCGTTTCCGGAGAAGACATATAATAATTAGCCACGCCATCGTATTGTTTCGTCAAAACAACATATCTCTCCGGCAAAAATAATTCTTCCACTGCGTTTAACGGATAATGAGTACTCAACGAACCATCCGCTTTACGAACGGCAATCGCCAGCCCCAACAATGAAAGCGGACGACCTGAACGGTTATACAGCTCCATATATTCGCTTCCTCCGGAAAATGGGTCCGGTAAAATCTCATTTATAACAATCTCAAATGGCTCTACGACGATTCCAACACCCGTATCCTCATCAGGGTCCGTCGGATTATCCGGGTCGTCCGGGTCCGGATCGGGAGTTAACGCCGGAGGAGAATTAGCCCTACCGGGAGTTCCTCCCTTTTCATCGGTAGACAAATGCCACGTCACGTCGTCTAAACGTTCGTATGATTTCCCTGCAATAGCTTTCGGATAAGTGATTTCATCAATCACTATACCTTTTGAATTTTTCAATCCTATTGTTTTACCTGTATTGGCAAGTGCCGACGGGAATTTATCTATTCCAAGCAACAATGCATCTTCTGCAGCTATAATATCACGAGCGGAACGATACAGAACAGCATAGACGCCGGCAGGCAATACCGTATCCGGCATCGTTGTTTCTTTGCCGTCGTATATAAAAGCCCAACCCGACAATGGAACGTCATTTTCGGTTACATTATAAATCTCTACATATTCCGTCTCCGTCAATTCCGTCAGACCTGCGGGATCGGCCATCACCTCATTTATCAGAACATCACCGAAAACAGATTTGTCATTCGGTGGATTCGGATTTGGACCTGCCGGATTGTCAGTATCCGGTGTTGGAGTTGTCCCCGGATCGGAATCATCGCCGGGATCTTTCTCAGGATCGGATATTTCTGCCGATGAATTAACCAGACCCGGCGTACCTCCCTTTTTATCCGTAGACAAATGCCATGTCCCATCATTCGAACGTTCATAGGATTTCCCGCGCGTCGCCTTAGGATAGGCTATTTCATCTATCATTACATCTTTCGAATTTTTCAATCCTATCGTTTTACCCGTATTGGCAAGTGCAGACGGAAATTAGTCCGCTCCAATCGATATTGCGCCGGATGCCACCGTTATCTCACGACCGCTACGATAAAGAACGGCATAGACGCCGGCAGGCAAAATGACATCGGGCAAAGCGCTCTCTTTGCTGTCGT